>CANNUR010000330.1 GCA_947523045.1 uncultured Prosthecobacter sp. | reverse complement strand
CGCACGAGCTGCTCGACGAGCGGCTTGTAACGCTCGTACTGATGGGTGCTGTCGGCTCCGGCAACCGGGCCGCTGATGATGAGCGGCGTGCGCGCCTCATCGATGAGCACGGAGTCCACTTCATCGACAATGGCGAAGTAGTGACCGCGCTGGACCTGCTGCTCGCGGCTGGAGGCCATGCCGTTGTCGCGCAGGTAGTCGAAGCCGAACTCGCTGTTGGTGCCGTAGGTGATGTCGCAGATGTACTGCTCGCGGCGCAGGTGCGGCGGCTGGTCGTTCTGGATGCAGCCGACCGTCAGGCCGAGGAATTTGTACAGATACCCCATCCACTCCGAGTCACGGCGCGCCAGGTAGTCGTTGACCGTGATGACGTGCACACCCCGGCCGGTAAGAGCGTTGAGGGTGACCGGCAGGGTGCCGACCAGGGTCTTGCCCTCGCCGGTGGCCATTTCGGCGATCATGCCGCGGTGCAGGGCGATGCCGCCGATGAGCTGGACGTCGAAGTGGACCATGTTCCACTTGAGGGGGGTGTCGCAGACCAGATGCTCCTGGCCGCACAGGCGGCGGGCGGCATTCTTGACGACCGCGTAGACCTCGGGCAGCAGATCGTCGAGCAGCTTCGCCTCGATGGCGGCGAAGCGCGGCTGGATCTCGTTCCAGGCCTCGCGGGCACGGTCGATGCGCGCCTTTTTGTCGTCCAAAGCCGCTCCGGCCCAGGCGGACTCGGCCAGGTAATCCTGCTCCAGCGAGGGAAAGTGCGGCTTGAGCGCGGCGAAGTAGCCGGCGATGTGGCGCAGGCAGGCCTCGACCTCCTCCTCCACGGCAATGCGCAGGGAGACACCGCCGAGGAAGTGCGGCGTGTGGAAGGCGCGGAATTTCTGCTTCCACGCGGCGCACTTCTCACGCAGGGCCTCGTCCGGCAACTGCTGCAGTTCGGCTTCCAGTCGATTGATCTCGGCCACGACCGGCTGCAGGCGGCGCACGGTGCGCTGGTTCTTGGTGCCGATGATTTTTTTGAGGATCCAGTTGAACATGAGAAGTGGGAAAAGGCGGAGTGGGCGCCAGGCGCGGACGAGGGGAGCCTTACTTATTGAAGCGGATGCAGGACTTGGCAAGGACGAGCGGCGAGGCACCTCCCGGGCGGATGGGAAAAATCCTCCTCGCATTTCCCGGCGGGCTCCGACATCTTGCATGCATGTCCGACCGCCACGCCACCGCCGCCCAGCGCCGACGCCACGCGCTGGTCGCCCAGTGGCGCGGTGTCGAAGACGGCCCCCTGCTCGATCTGCCAGTGCGCAATGCCGCGGATCTGGTCGGCGAGGTGGTCGCCCAGTCCGGCCTGGCGGAGCGCATGCGCCTTGAGGAGGTGCTGACCGCCTGGCGCGGTATCGTGGGCGACTTTCTCTTTCAAAACTCGCGACCGGACTCGATCCAGCGCGGCGTGCTCACCGTGCGCGTACTGCAGCCCGCAGTCCACCACGCTCTGGCGGTCGAACGGCCGCGCCTGCTGCGCCGGCTGCAGCAGCAGCTCAAGGGAGCCGGCATTCGGGACATCAGGCTCAAGCACGGCTGACCTCTGCACATGAATTGGAACGACTGGTTGAGCCTGCTGCGCTGGCGGGCCCTCGAGGAGGGCGACGCCGAAGGCAGTCTGCTTGCCGAGGAACGCCGCCAGGAAGCAACAGCGCGCACGCGCGGCGGCCTGGTCAGCGAGCATCTGCGAGGCGAGGTCGCCGGGGAACGTGAGTTCACCTTTTTGCGCAAGCGTGCCGAGTGGCTGGAACGCGAAACCCTCGGCTGGGGCGGAGACGTGTCGCGCCTGATGGAGCGACTGCGCGTGCCCGAGGGTCGCTGGTCTTGGGCCGGCGCCGGCTGGGGCCTAGCCCTTGCCGCCGGTTACGCCCTGTCCGCCCTCGGTCAAGAGGCGGAGTTCAACCTGCTGGCCCTGCCTCTGGTCGGCCTGCTGCTCTGGAACGTGGTCGTGGTCCTGTTGTCGCTCGTGCTCGAACTGCGCCGCGCGCCCCGGCCGCGCGCCGGCCTGCTTGAATGGCTGGCACGCGCCGCAGCTGCCAGCTCGGAGGAACGGGCTGCCGAAGGCGAGGTGCTGACCGGCAGCACGGCCGACCACCGCTTTACCGCCCTGGCTCTGCCGGCAGCCATGGAGCATCTGCACGGCCGCCTGCGCGCCTGGCTGCATGTGGCCGCGGCGATCATCGCCCTCGGCAGCATTGGCGGACTCTACGCGCACGGCTGGTCGCGCGAATATCGCGCCATCTGGGAAAGCACCCTGCTCGACGATGCGTCGGCCGGTCGCTTTTTCAGCGGGGTCTTCGGCCCGGCAGCGCGCACCCTGAATTTGGAGTTGCCCTTGGAGCGCCTGCCTGCCATGCGGCGCAGCCAGGGGCGCGCCACCGAGCCTGCCCCCGCCCTGCCCTGGATTCATCTTTATGCCGGCACCCTGCTGCTCGGCGTCGTTCTGCCCCGTCTCGCCCTGGCCGGCATCGCCACCTGGCGCACGCGGCGGCGCAGAGATCAGGCGCTGACCCAACTCGGCTGGCGCAGCTATGTCATCCGCACCCTGCGCGCGGTCGAAGGCGAACAGGCGGTTGTGCCGCTGCTGGTCCATGCCGCCACCTCCAGTCCCGGCCACCGCGAAGTGTGGGCTCGCGGCGTGCGCGAACACTTCGGCGGCAGGACACGCGCCAACGTGCTGCACGTGCCCCCCGGCGAGGAGGACGACTTCCTTGCCACTTGGAAGCCGGACGACGGCCGCGCCTTCCTCATCTTCAACCTCGCCACCACACCGGAGTCGGAGGTACACCGCCAGCTCGCCCTTGAGGTTCGCCGCCGGCTGGCCGCCACCGGCCAGCCCGTGGACCTGACAGTGCTGCTGGATGCCACCAGCATCGGCAACCGCTGGCCGCCGGACAAGACCACCGGCCGGGAAAAACTCTGGAACAGCCTGCTGGAGGGGCTGGCCGACACTGTCCTGATCGCCGCCCGCCGCGCCGCCTGACCC
>CANNUR010000329.1 GCA_947523045.1 uncultured Prosthecobacter sp. | reverse complement strand
CCCGGTTCGCTTTGCGCGCGCAACAGGCCGCCGTGACTGCGCACGATGGCCTGAGCCGTGGACAGGCCGAGGCCGGTGCCCTTGCCGGGTTCCTTGGTGGTGAAGAAGGGATCGAAGATGCGTTCCAGCACCTCTGGAGGTATGCCGGTGCCGGTGTCCTCGACACGCAGGCGCACATGCCGGCCGGGCCGGATGTCGGGCCCGAGGCTGGCGGCATAGGGGGCGTCGAGCTCGAGGTTGTCCGCCCTCAGGGTCAGGGTGCCGCCGTCGGGCATGGCGTCACGGGCGTTGACGCAGAGGTTGAGCAGGACCTGGTGCAACTGGGTGGGGTCGCCCTGAAGCGTCCAGAGATCCTCGGCGATGTGGGTGACAACACGGATGCTCTTGAGGAAGGTTTCGTTGGCAATCTTGGCGACCTCGCGGACCAGGTGAGCGGGCTGCAGGCGGATCTGGCGGCCCTCGACACCGCGGGCGAAGGACAGCACCTGGCGCACCATGTCGGCACCGCGCTGGGCGCTGGACTCAATGGTGGCGAGGATGTCGAGCTTGTCGGCGCGGGTCTCGTCGAACTTGAGCAGTTCGATCGACATGAGGATCGGGGCGAGCACGTTGTTGAGGTCGTGGGCGATGCCACCGGCGAGGGTGCCGATGCTCTCCATGCGCTGGGCGCGCAGGAACTGCTGCTCGATGCGTTTGCGCTCGGTGACGTCGGTATTGATGGCCAGCACCGACTTCGGCTGGCCTTGCTCGTCGCGGACGAGCGACCAGTGGACTTCGACGGTGAGTCGTTTGCCGTCCTTGGTGACCTGCTCCAGTTCGCCGCTCCACTCGCCGCGTCGGATTGTCTCGGCATGGGCGGCGGCGAATGCCGAGGGATCGCGGTAGAGCAGCGCATCGGAGGTGTGACCAATGGCTTCTTCCGGGCTCCAGCCATAGAGTCGTTCCGCACTCTTGTTCCAATACAGGATGCGGTGCTCCATGTCGCGGACCAGGATGGCATCCTGGGCCTTGTCGAGCAGGGCGGCCTGCTCGCGCAGGCGTGCTTCGGCCAGTTTGGCTGCGGTGATGTCGCGCATGGTGCCGACGATGCGCTCGAGCCTGCCGCCGGCGTCCTTGACGGCGACGGCGAGTTCCTGCACCCAGTGCACGCTGCCGTCCGGGTGCAGGATGCGAAACTCCTCCTGGGTGGTGTGGCCGGCGAGCTGCTTTTGAAAGGCGCTCTCAGCGTGGGGGCGGTCCTCCGGGTGAATGTAGTTCAGGTAGGAGGTGGGATCGGTCAGAACATCGTCAAGGGGTCGCCCCCAAAGTCGTTCGAAGGCCGGGCTGACATAGAGCAGGCAATTGTGGACGGGGTCGTAGTTGAAAAAGACCTCGTCGATGTTTTCCGCCATCTCGCGGAAGCGCTCCTCGCTCTCGCGCAGGGCCTGCTCGGAGCGGCGGCGTTCGGTGACGTCGCGGAAGTACACGGCCAGGCCTTCCTCGGAGGGATAGGCGTGCACCTCAAACCAGGTGTTCAGGGAGGGATAGAACTCCTCAAAGGCGGCGCTGTGGCCGCTGGTCATGGCCTGCTGGTATTCGCGTTCGAAACTGCGGCCGACCGCTTCAGGGAACTCCACCCAGACTTCGCGGCCGAGCAAGTCCTCGCGCCGGCGCTGGAGCAGGCGTTCAGCCTGGGGGTTGAGGAAGACAAAGCGCCATTGCCTGTCGAGGATGCAAAAGGCATCGGTCATGCTCTCCAGCGTCGTCGTCAGGCGCTGGCCGAGGCGCTGGATTTCGAGGGCTGCGGTCTTCTGGTCCGTGATATCTTGGAAAGCGCCCTGCACCCGGACGATGTTGCCGCTGGCATCGCGCACGGCTTCGCCGATGGCGCGGATCCAGATGCGCCGTGCCCGAGCCGTGTGGATGCGGGCGGTGATTTCAAACGGGCGACCCGTCTGCACGCATTCCAGAAAGACGCTGCGCACCCGCTCACGGTCCTCGGGCTCGTAGTAGCCGAAGGCGGTTTCCAGGTCGGGCGTCTTGCCGGGTTCGACATCATGAATGGCCGCCATCTGGTCGGACCAGGTCAGCTCCATCTCGGGTACGCTGACACTCCAGCCGCCGAGCTTGCCGATGATGCCGGCGATGCGCAGCAGCGCCTGATGGTGGGCCAGTTCCTCGGCGGCCCTGCGCAGTTCGGTGATGTCCTCGGTGACGGCGATGAGATGCGCCGGTTTGCCGTCGGCATCCTTGCGCGTGGAGACGCTGATCCTGACCCACACCGGGCTGCCATCCTTGCGCAGGTAGCGCTTTTCCATAAGGAAACTTGGCCGTTCGCCGCTAATCAGTTCGTGGTAGAGTTCGAGATTGCGCGCCCGGTCTTCCGGATGGGTGAGATCGACGAAGTTGATCTGGCGCAGTTCCTCCTCGGTGTAGCCGAGCATGCCGCAGTAGGCGGAATTCGCCTGGATGATGCGGCCTTCGAGGCTGGTGACGGCGATGCCGGTGGCGGCTTCGGCGAAGAGGCTGCGGAAGTTTTCCTCGCTCTGGCGCAGGGCCTCCTCGGCACGCCTGCGTTCGGTGACGTCGCGCGTGACGCTGAGCACGGACTGGACGGAACCCCTGGAGTTGAAGAGCGGGGTGGCATGGGTTTCCATCCAACGCTCCGTGCCGCGCAGGCCGACGATGCGGAAGCGCAGCTGGCCGGTGTAGCCGGCGAGGATGCGCTCATGCAGTTCGTTGAAACTGGCGCGATCCTGCGGATGCACCAGCGACTCGACGGGGCAGTTGCGCACGGCGTCGAGGCTCGATGCCTCGATCATGTGCAGGCCGGCGGGATTCATGTCCTGCAGGCGACCATCGGGGGAGACGACCTTCACGCACTCCGGTTCGTTTTCGACAATCGCGCGCAGGCGCGCCTCGCTGGCCTGCAGGGCCCGCTCGGCCTTGCGCTGGGCGGTGATGTCGCGTGAGATGCCAATGATGCCGATGATCTGGTTGTCCGCGACCAGCGCGTCGCGTCCGCCGTGGACGTCGATGCCGTGCATGTTGTCGCTGAG
>CANNUR010000328.1 GCA_947523045.1 uncultured Prosthecobacter sp. | reverse complement strand
TCGTACATCGCCATCTCGCGGCGGATGACCTCCTGCTCCTTCTCCAGCTCGGCGGCGTCGAGTTTGGAGTTGCGCGCCATGTCGGCGAGGATTTCCAAGTACGCCTCGGCGTGGGCGGCGAGGCCGTCGATGTAGTACACCGTGCGGTTGAAGGTCGTGTAGGCGTTGACGGAACCGCCGAGCTGCTGGATCTGCTGGGAGATCTCCTGGGCGGAGCGTTTCCAGGTGCCCTTGAAGAGCATGTGCTCCAGGCAGTGCGCCAGGCCGGCGCCGGTCCATTCGCCCTCGTGCAGGCTACCGGCCTTGACCCAGAGCTGGACGCTGACCAGCGGGTGCTCGCGATCCTCGCGCACTAGCACTTCCAAACCGTTGCCGAGGGTGCGCACCTGCGCCTGCAGGGGCGGCGCCTCAAGGGGGGCGGAACGGGACTTCACGGAGCGGCGGGGGGCGGGGCGACGGGCGGGCATGGAAGCGCACGCATGCAACGGTTTTGCCGAATGGGCAAGCGCAGGGCGTTTTCTGTAGCGCGGGGCATCGACCCACGGGAACCACGCGGTCACTGCCCGCGTCTACAGGGGGGGCATCGACTCGCGGGAACCACGCGAGTCACGGCCTGCGTCTACAGAGGGGGCAACGCTCCGCGGGGTTTTGGCATTGCACGCGGGTGGTCGGCTGGCGTATGAAGGGAGCCCAACCCGTTTCACCCGCGATCCCACCATGAAACTCGAAACCCTCTGTCTCCACGGCGGCCAGCAGCCTGATCCGACCACCGGTTCCCGTGCCGTGCCGGTGTACCGCACCGCCAGCTACGTCTTCAAGAACACCGAGCACGCGGCCAACCTGTTCGCCCTGCGCGAGCTGGGCAACATCTACACCCGCCTGATGAACCCGACGACGGACGTGCTGGAGAAGCGCGTGGCGCTGCTCGAAGGCGCGCCGGAGATGGGCGGTCTGGCCCTGGCCAGCGGCACCAGCGCGGTGTTTTATTCGATCATCAACCTCGCCAAGGCCGGCGACAACATCGTCTCCGCCCGCAACCTGTACGGCGGCACCTACACCCAGTTCAATGACATCCTGCCGGCGCTCGGCATCCAGGTGAAGCTGGTCGACTCGAACGATCCGGACAACTTCCGCCAGGCGATCGATGCCAACACGCGGGCGCTGTTCTGCGAATCGGTGTCGAACCCCGCGCTGGAAGTCGCCGACCTCGAAGCGATCGCCAAGATCGCCCACGACCACGGCCTGCCGCTCATCGTCGACAGCACCTTCAGCACGCCCTACCTGACCCGGCCGATCGAGCACGGCGCCGACATCGTCGTGCACTCGCTGACCAAGTGGTTTGGCGGCCACGGCGCTGGCATCGGCGGGGTCGTGGTCGACAGCGGCCGCTTCGACTGGGCCGCCGGCCGGCACCCGCTGTTCACGACGCCCGACCACAGCTATCACGGCCTGCGCTGGGGGGTCGACCTGCCCGAGCCGCTGCGGCCGCTCGCCTACATCCTGCGCATGCGCACCGTGCCGCTGCGCAACCTCGGCGCCTGCATCGCGCCGGACAATTCCTGGTTCCTGCTGCAGGGCATCGAGACCCTGCCGCTGCGCATGGAGCGCCACTGTGAAAACGCCCTGGCGGTGGCCAAGCACCTGCAGCAGCACCCGCGCGTGCGCTGGGTGCGCTTCCCCGGGTTGGAGGGCGATCCCCAATACGCCGCCAGCCAGAAGTACCTGCGCGGCAAGGGCGGCTCGATGGTGGTCTTCGGCATCGAGGGCGGCCGCGAGGCCGGCGCGCGCTTCATCGACCACCTGCAGTTGTTCTCGCACCTGGCCAACGTCGGCGATGCCAAGTCGCTGGCCATCCACAGCGCCAGCACGACGCACAGCCAGCTCAACGAGGAACAGCAGGCCGCCGGCGGCATCACGCCCGACTTGGTGCGCCTGAGCATCGGCCTCGAGCACATCGACGACATCCTGGCCGACCTCGACCAGGCGCTGGCGGCGGCCGTGCTGTGACCGGGAAAGCGCGGGCCGGGGCACGAAAGATTTGAAAAGCGCCGCTTCCGGCGGACAGCTTGGCAAGCCCATGTCCTATCCCGCCACCGTCCCCGCCGCCGTCGATCTTTCGAAGCTGGGCGAGCCCGTCTACCGCGGCTCGGTCCAGAACCTGCATGCCGTGCCGGAGCATCCCGGCTACGTCGTCTGCGAGACGACACCGGCCGGCTCGGTCTTCGACGTCGGCAGCATCTTCGAGATCGACGGCAATGACCTCAACCGGGCGATCTTCCGCCACGCCATGTACCTGCGCCTTAGCCGGCCGCAGACCTGGGAGCGCGTGGCTGCAGCGATTCGCCGCGAGCCGGGCCTGGGCGAGGCCTGGCGCGACGAACTGCTCGAAGGACCGCTGCAGGCGATGCTCGAAGGCGGCGCGCGCACCCATCACCTCGGCATGCTCGATGCCGCGACCGGTGCCATCGCCACCGAGGGCATGCCGGCGCAGCCGAGCCGCTACAACGTCGTCAAACGCTTCCCGGTGATCCGGCCGCCGCAGCGCCAGGTCATGGGCAGCTTCGTGCACGACTACGCCCAGTTTCACCAGAGCGACATGTACGTGGTGCCGCTCGAGTACATCGTCCGCTTCGGCGTCACCAGCGGCAGCTCGGTGCTGCGCAAGTACGAGTCGCTCACCGACAAGGAGCGCCGCGCCTACGAGGTTGAGCTCGGCCTGTCCGGACCGATGCGCGCCTGGCAGATGCTCGACCGGCCGGTGTTCGACCTCACCAGCAAGTATGAGCCCGAGGACCGCGCCGTCACCAAGCAGGAGGCGCTGCTCATGTCCGGCCTCAGCGCCCGGCACTTCACCGACACCATCAAGATGGCCCTGCTCGGCGCCTGGGCCGTGCGCGACCTGCTCGACGAGATCGGCCTGCAGCTCTGGGATCTGAAGTGGGAGTTCGCCGTCGACCGCGAGGAACTGTTCTTCGTCGACACCATCGATGCCGACAGCTTCCGCGCCACCGGCACCGTCGAAGTCGACGGCCACCGCCTCATCATCCATCACAACAAGCAGG
>CANNUR010000327.1 GCA_947523045.1 uncultured Prosthecobacter sp. | reverse complement strand
GCCTTGGACTGGTGCGACTGATGGCCGTACAAGCCATCGGCGAGCAGGACCGCCAGCTGCTGGTAGCCGGCCTCGGTCGGGGCAAAGCCGTTGATGGTGAAGGGCTTTTCCACCTTGGCGTACAACTCCCGGGTCGGCGTGAACAGGTCGACAAAGGTCAGGCCGTGGGCCTTGGCGACCTTTTCGATCGCCGCACTGTAGAGGGCGAGGTTGGCGTTTTCGCGAACGCCGTCGGGCAGGTCGCGCTTGGCCGAGAGATTTTCAAAGGCGATCGGCGAGACCAGCACCAGGCGCGGGGCTTCCTTACCATTGTAGGCCTTGCTGAGCGTGTGCTTGACGAAGGCGGTCAGTTCCGCCTCGAAGTTGCCGACCCGCTCCGGGCCGCCGAACGACTCGTTGTAACCGAAGAAGGCGACAATCGTGTCGGCCTTGAGATAGTGCAGCCACTGGTCGGGCGTCGAGAAGAAGCCCTTGCCGTAGTGGGCCTGCAGTTCCGGATGAAACACCTCCGCCCCGGGGAAGGCCCACTGCGAGGCACGCGCCGGATGCGGACGGAAGCCGGGCGTGTCGCCGGGCCTGCCCATGTTGCGGATGAGCAATTTCTCGTTCGGGTAGCGCAGGTGGAACTCGGTCTCCAGGCGCGAGAAATAGACATCGCGCTCGGCCAGACCATTGCCGAGGAAGACGATGCGTTCGCCGGGCACCGGCGCGGTGGCGGTCTGCGGCCGGCTGCGGGTGGCCGCCGGTGGTTCCTCCTGCGGCGCATGCGGGGTCGGGCTGCCCTTGCTGGCGTCCGGCCAGTTGCGCGGATCGGTTTTGTCGCCCTTCAGTTTCACCGAGGCGGTGCCGGCCTTGCCCTTGGGCGGGTTCTTTTTCGGCGCCGGCGACTGGGCCGACACAGAAACGAGGGCGAGGAAGAGGGGAAGAATCAGGAAGCGCATGACAGAGGACGTTGGGACACCTCCGCAGCGGAGGGAGGGCGACTGTATGCCCGCAGCCAGCGGCGAAACCAGACAAAATTTTTCTCCACCGAGCATCCCTCTGGCCCGACCCAGCCGGGTTCGCCCACCCTCAGCACCGGCAGCACCCCGGAAAGTTCATCGCCAGCGGGGCGTTGTCATCGACCATGCGTTCCCTGCTCTGCCTCCTCGCCCTGTCCGCCGCGCCGCTGCTGCCGGCCGCTGCAACGCCGAACCTGGTGGTCATCTTCATGGACGACATGGGCTATGCCGACATCGGCAGCTTTGGTGCGAAGGACTACGCCACCCCGAACATCGACCGCCTCGCGCGCGAAGGCCGCAAGTTCACCCACTTCCACGTCGCCCAGGCAGTGTGCAGTGCCTCGCGCGCCGCCCTACTCACCGGCTGCTATCCGAACCGCATCGGCATTCATGGCGCGCTTGGGCCGAAATCGACGCACGGCCTGCATGCCGATGAAATGACTTTGGCCGAGCTGGTCAAGCAGAAGGGCTACGCCACCGCCGCAGTCGGCAAATGGCATCTCGGCCATCTGCCCAGCTTCCTGCCCACCCGCCACGGCTTCGATGAGTACTACGGCCTGCCGTACTCGAACGACATGTGGCCCTACCATCCCGAGGCCAAGCCCGGCACCTATCCGCCGCTGCCGCTGCTGCAAAACGACAAGGTCCTCGACGCCGAAGTCAGCCCCGAGGATCAGAAGCGCCTGACCAGCGATTACGCCGAGCGGGCGGTCGACTTCATCGAACGCCGCAAGGAAGGCCCCTTCTTCCTCTACCTCGCCCACAGCATGACCCACGTGCCGCTGTTCGTCAGTGACAAGTTTGCCGGCAAGTCCGGCAAGGGCCTGTATGCCGATGTCATGATGGAGGTCGACTGGTCGGTCGGCCGCATCCTCGACACCCTCGACAAGCATGGCCTGACCGACAACACCTGGGTGGTCTTCACCTCCGACAACGGCCCCTGGCTGAGCTACGGCGATCACGCCGGCTCGGCCGGTCCGCTGCGCGAGGGCAAGGGCACCGCCTGGGAGGGCGGCACCCGCGTCAGCTGCCTGATGCGCTGGCCCGGCCAGATCCCGGCCGGCAGCACGAGCGACACCCAGCTCGCCACCCTCGACCTGCTGCCCACGGTCGCCGGCCGCCTCGGCGCCGAACTGCCCAAGCACCCGATCGATGGTCGCGACGTCTGGCCGGTGATCGCTGGCGACGGCCCCAACCCGCACGAAGCTTACGCTTGGTACTATCAGAACAATCAGTTGCAGGCCGTCACCAGTGGCGACGGCCGCTGGAAGCTGGTCCTGCCCCATGGCTATCGCAGCCTCAATGGCCGCGCCGGCGGCACCGGTGGCATCCCGGTGAAGTATGAACCCCAGAAGGTGACCGCACCGGCCCTCTACGACCTGCACGCCGACCTCGGTGAAAGCCGCGATGTCGCCGCCCAGCATCCCGAGGTCGTCGCCCGCCTGCAGGGTTATGCCCGCCAAATGCGCGAGGAGCTCGGCGACACCCTGCAGCAACGCCCAAACGGCAAGGGCACGCGCGAACCCGGCCGCCAGTAGGCGCTCTCGCCACCCTCCGAAGAGGCGGCCGCATGGACGGATCTGCGCAAGCCTGCGCGGCACGCCTGCGGTTGCAGCCCGCCACTTCCTCCTCAAGGTGATCGGCCCTTGATTCAGTATCCCGCCGATCTCCCCATCACCGCACGCCGCGAGGACATCCTCGCCGCCCTGCGCGCACACCCGGTGGTGGTGCTTGCCGGCGAAACCGGCTCCGGCAAAACCACGCAGATCCCCAAGCTCTGCCTGGAGCTGCTCGAGGAACGCGGCCTCAACGGACGCATCGGCTGCACCCAGCCGCGCCGCGTCGCCGCCCTCAGCGTGTCCAAGCGTGTCGCCGAGGAACTCGGCGTGGCCTGGGGCGGCGTGGTCGGCTGCAAGATGCGCTTCAGCGACGACACCCGCCGCGACACCCGGGTGAAGTTCATGACCGACGGCATCCTGCTGGCCGAGATCCAGAGCGATCCCCTGCTGCGCGCCTACTCGGTGCTCATCCTCGACGAGGCGCATGAACGCTCGCTCAACATCGATT
>CANNUR010000326.1 GCA_947523045.1 uncultured Prosthecobacter sp. | reverse complement strand
GGGCAGTACTACAACCCGCCGATGATCCGCGATGGCAAGCGGGTGAAGCACGAGGGTTACACGACCGACCTCATCACCGACTTTTCGATCGACTGGATCCGCGCGCGCGACAAGACCAAGCCCTTCCTGCTGATGAGCCAGCACAAGGCACCGCACCGCGAGTGGGCCCCGGCCCTGCGCCACCTCGGCTGGGATCAGGACCGGGTCTATCCCGAGCCCGAGACCTTGTTCGACGCGTACGACGGCGATCGCGGCCTGGCCTGGGAGGATCAGGACATGACCCTGGAGAAGAGCTTCACCGAACGCGACGCCAAGCTCACGCCACCGCCCTACCTGACGCCGGACCAGCTCAAGTACTGGAACGACTACTACGAACCGCGCAACGCCAAGTTCCGCGCCGCCAACCTCAGCGGTCGCGACCTGCTGCGCTGGAAGTACCAGCGCTACATGCACGACTACCTCGGCACCATCAAGGCGGTCGATGAGAGTGTCGGTCGCCTGCTCGACTTCCTCGAAGCCGAAGGCCTGGCCGACAACACGGTCGTCGTCTTTTCCAGCGACCAGGGGTTTTACCTCGGCGAACACGGCTGGTTCGACAAGCGCTGGATCTTCGAGGAATCCCTGCGCACGCCGCTCGTCGTCAAGGCACCCGGCCTCACCCGACCCGGCTCGACGAGCGATCGCCTGGTGTCGGTGATCGATTTCGCCTCGACCCTGCTCGAGCTCGCCGGCCAGCCGCAGCCTGCGGACCTGCAGGGCCGCAGCCTGGTGCCGCTGCTGCGCGGCGAGACACCGGCCGACTGGCGCCAGAGCTTTTATTATCACTACTACGAGTACCCGCTCTGGCACAAGGTGCGCCCCCACTACGGCGTGGTGACCGATCGCTACAAGCTGGTGCACTACTACAAGCCCGATCTCGACGAATGGGAACTCTACGACCGCCAGGTCAATCCATCCGAAACCCGCAACTTCATCGCCGACCCCGCCTATGCGGAGACGATCGCCGAGCTCAAGGTGGAACTCACCCGCCTGCGCACGGAACTGAAGGTGCCGGCGATCGAGGACGAACCCCGCCACGCCTACGGCAAGGCACCCTTCGACGCCCCGGGTCAAACGCCCGGTGCCGGCAAGGGCGTGAAACCCTGATCCCTGCCACCATGAAACCCCTGCTCCTGCTGCTCAGCTTCGTCGGTCTTGCCCAGGCCGGCCCCCTCGTGCTCTACGTCTCGGAAAGTGGCGACAAACGGCTCGCGGTCTTTCACCTCGACGAAGCCAGCGGCGCGCTCGAGCGCAAGGGTGCGGTCGACCTGCCCGGCTCGCCCGGCAGCCTGGCGCTCAGTCCCGACCGCCGCCACCTGCACGCCTCGATCCGCAGCACCCGCCAGGCCGCAAGTTTTGCCATCGATCCGCAGACCGGTCTGCCCGGCGATCCCGTGTATGCCGATCTCGGCTTCAATGCCGCCTACCTGCACGTCGACAAGACCGACCGCTGGCTGCTCGCCGCCTCGTACAGCGAGGGCGTCGCCGGTGTCCTGCCGCTGCGCGAGGGCAAGGTCGGCGGTGCTCCCGTGTCGGTGCTGCCGACCGGCAAAAAGGCCCACGCCATCCAGACCTCGCCCGACAACCGCTTCGCCTTCGTGCCGCATGTCGGCGAACTCAACAAGGTCGAGCAGCTGCGCTTCGACGCTGCAAGCGGTCAACTCACTCCGAACGATCCGCCACACCTGCCGGGCGGTGCCGGCGAAGGCCCGCGCCACCTGCAGTTTCATCCGAACGACCGCTGGGTCTACTTCGTCAACGAGCAAGGCCTGAGCGTCACCCTCTGCGATTACGACGCCGCCCGCGGCACCCTCAGCGCCCGGCAGAGTCTGTCGACCGTGCCCAACGGCTGGAACACCGGCTCCTGCGCCGACATTCATGTCAGCGGCGACGGCCGCTTCCTGTACGCCTCCAACCGCGGCCACGACAGCCTCGCCCTCTTCCTCGTCGATCCCGACACCGGCCGCCTCACCGCGCGCGGCCAAACCCCCACCGAAAAAACCCCGCGCTCCTTCTGCCTGACACCCGGCGATGCCTACGTCGTCGCCGCCGGTGAAGGTTCGCACACCCTCGCGGTCTACCGGCGCGACCCGCACACCGGTGGCCTGACCCGCCTGCACGTCGTCCCCTGCGGCAAAGGCCCCGCCTGGATCCTGCCCATGCGTCTTTGATCACCGTTCTCGGTTCTCGGTTCTCGGTTCTCGGTTCTTCCTTCCCCCTTATTCCTTCTTCCTTTTCCCTTCCCCATGCGCCTGCTCCTCTTCCTCCTGGCCGCCACCCTTCTCAACGCCGCGCCTCCCAACATCATCCTCATGATGGGCGACGACCACGGCTGGGAGGAGACCGGTTACAACGGCCATCCGCACGTGAAGACCCCGGTGCTCAATGCGATGGCGGCCACGGGATTGAAGTTCGAGCGCTTTTATGCGGCCCATCCAAGTTGCTCGCCGACCCGTGCCAGCTTCCTGACCGGTCGTCACCCGAACCGCATGGGCACCTTCGCTCCCGGCTGGTCGTTCCGACCCGAGGAGATCACGGTCGCCCACCTGCTCGGCCAGGCCGGCTACCACTGCGTCCACCTCGGCAAATGGCATGTCGGTGCGGTGAAAAAGGCCTCGCCCGTCAGCCCGCTCGCCATGGGTTTCCACGAAAACCTGTCGCACGACAATTTCTTTGAGATGAACCCCTCCCTCTCGCGCAACGGCGGCCCGCCGGAGGTGTTTGCCGGCGAGAGCTCGGAGATCCTCGTGCGCGAGGCCATCGCCGCCATCGGTCGCGCCCGCCAAGCCGGCAAACCGTTCTTCCAGGTTCTCTGGTTCGGCTCGCCCCACGAACCCTACAGCGGCCTGCCCGAGGATCTGGCGATCTACGACGACCTGCCGGCGAAATACACGAAGAAGGTGAAACTCACCTCCAATGAAACCGGCGGGTCCACGACGCGGCCGCAGGGCGAGGTCCTGCGCGAACGCTACGCGGAGATCACCGCCATGGACCGCGCCATCGGCATCCTGCGCCAGCACCTGGCCGCCGAGGGC
>CANNUR010000325.1 GCA_947523045.1 uncultured Prosthecobacter sp. | reverse complement strand
GAGTTGCCCAAGGCCGGCCGTTACGAGGTGCGCCTGGTCTATGCCCCCAACAAGAACCGCGCCAGCAACGTGCCGGTCACGGTCCGCCATGCCGGTGGCGAGGCGAAGGTCGCGGTCGACCAGCGCGAGCCGGGCAAGATCGACGGCATTGCGGTGTCGCTCGGCGAGTTCGAGTTTGCCGCCGGCGCCGCCGAGGTGACGGTCAGCAACGCCGGCACCGACGGCTACGTCATCATCGACGCCGTGCAGTGGCTGGCGAAGTGAGCTTCCTCGCAGGCGCGTTGGCTACAACGCGGGTTTGGCTGTAGCCGCGGGCAGCGACCGCGGGGATTCTGATTTGGAATTTCCGAACCTGCGGGTCACTGCCCCGCACTACAGAACCGCGCCGGTTTCCCGCAGGCGCGTTGGCTACAACGCGGGTTTGGCTGTAGCCGCGGGCAGCGACCGCGGGGATGGCGAAAAACGGCCTTTTTCCCGCTTGGACACGCAAACAAGGAAGATTTTTGGCCGCGCCAGGCGTACTGGATGTCCGCATGAAAGCACTTCTCACCCTCGCCCTCACCGCCACCCTGGCGGTCACCGCCACCGCCGCCGGTCTTTATGACATCCCGCTCAAGGACATCGACGGCAAGGACACCAGCCTGAAAGCCTACGAAGGCAAGGTCCTGCTCATCGTCAATGTCGCCTCCCGCTGCGGCAACACCCCCCAGTACACCCAGCTCCAGGCCCTGCATGAGGAATTCGCCAAGCACGGTTTGACGGTGCTCGGGTTCCCCTGCAACGACTTCGGCGCCCAGGAGTCGGGCACCAACGCCGAGATCAAGGAGTTCTGCTCCAGCAAGTACAAGGTCACCTTCCCGATGTTCGACAAGGTCGTCGTCAAGGGAGCCGACAAGCACCCGCTCTATGAGGCGCTCAGCGGCAAGGATTCGCCCTTCCCGGGCGACGTGAAGTGGAACTTCGGTAAGTTCCTCGTCGGCAAAGACGGCAAGATCCTCGCCCGCTTTGAGCCGCGCACCCAGCCGGATGCGCCGGAAGTCGTCGACGCCATCAAGGCCGCGCTCGGCAAGTGAGTTGAAGGGCATGGGGCCGGCCGACCGCAAGGACGGCCGGCCTTGTCATGTCCGGACCGGCCCCGCAATTTTCGCGCAGCCGGGCGCAATCCTTGCAAGACCGCCATCCCGCGCCACGGTTACAGGAGAACCCAAGACGAAATCTCAACAAGCCCAGCCCGGGTTTCGTCGCCCTCGCTTTCCCCATGTCCACTGTCGCCGTCCGTTCCGCCGCTCTGCCACCCGCCATCCCTGGCCTGGTGCGCCGTTTCCGGCAGCCGAAAAAGAACATCCCGCAGACCAAGCAGGATCGCGACTTCGTCCTGCAGGCCGTGCGCGCCTACGCTGAGGAGACCAAGCTGGTGCCGCCGGTGCCGATCGACGAGCTGCAGCAGCACACCGACAAGATCCTTGCCATCCACGGCATCGACCAGGTCTACCGCGATTACACTGGCGTTTTGCTCGCCAACGAGACCTGGCGCGAGTCGCTGGCCACCGTGCCGTTTGAGAAGCGCCTGCTGCTCATGCCCAAGTGCCTGCGCGTCGAGAGCAAGTGCCCGGCGCCCTTCGATGAGTTCGGCCTGCTCTGCAAGCAGTGCGGCCTGTGCTCGATCCAGGACTTCCAGAACGAGGCGGAAAAGCTCGGCTACGCGGTGCTCGTCGCCGAGGGCAGCGCCATCGTCATGTCGCTCATCCAGACCGGCAAGATCGAGGCCATCGTCGGCATCTCCTGCCTGCCGGTGCTCGAGCGCACCTTCCCCTACGTCGAGGCCGCCGCCATCCCGGCGGTCGCCGTGCCGCTGCTCCAGGACGACTGCATCGACACCACGGTCGATGTCGACTGGGTCTGGGACTACATCCACCTGACCAGCGAGGACAAGACGCGCCGGCTCAACCTCAACGCCCTGCACGACGAGGTGAAAACCTGGTTCACCCGCGAGGCGCTCGACGGCCTGCTCGGCCAGCCGACCTGCCAGACCGAGGAGATCGCCCGCGACTGGCTGGCCCGCGCCGGCAAGCGCTGGCGCCCCTTCCTCACGGTCGCCGCCTACCAGGCCCTGCGCGAGGATCCCGAGGGCCCCGTGTCCGATGCCGTCAAGCTCGCCGTCATCTCCGTCGAAGCCTTCCACAAGGCCTCGCTCATCCACGATGACATCGAGGACAACGACGCCGAACGCTACGGCGAACCCACCCTGCACTCCGAGCACGGCGTGGCGGTGGCGCTCAACGCCGGCGACCTGCTCATTGGCGAGGGCTACCGCCTGCTCGCCGAGATGGACGTGCCCGCCCACCTGCGCAGCGCCTGTTTGAAGGTCGCCGCCGACGGCCAGCGCGAACTCTGCCGCGGCCAGGGCGCCGAACTGCTCTGGAACAACCACCCGGTGGCGCTCAGCAACACCCAGGTGCTGGAGATTTTCCGCAGCAAGACCGCGCCCGCCTTTGAGGTGGCGCTCAAGATCGGCGCCGCGCTGGCGGGTCGCCTCGACGAGACCGAGGACGCCCTGCATCAGTACAGCGAGAACCTCGGCATCGCCTACCAGATCCGCGACGACCTCGATGACCTCGGCGACGACTCCGCCGCGGCCACCCAGGTGGCGATCCGGCCGAGCATCCTGCTGGCCCTGCTGCGCGAGCGCGGCAAGGGCGAGGTCAAGGAAGTCATGGAGGCGCTGTGGAACGGCCAGGCGACCGCCCTGCCGGAAAAGGCCGTCATCCGCCAGTGGGCCACCGAGACCGGGGTCTACGACAAGGCCACCCTCATGCTCGAGACCTACAAGGAGGCCGCCATCCGCAGCCTGCAGGAGGTCGAACTGCCGAACCTCAAGGGCCTGCTGCGCCGGGTCATCGGCAAGATCTTCAACGAGCTCGAAATCAAGGGCTGGTGCCGCGAGTTCGAGCAGGTGAACGCCAACCCCGAGCTGCGCGCCGAAGCCGCCAAGGCCGCCGAACACCTCGTCCCCAACCTGCCGCCCACCCCGGCGGCCTGATCTGGGGATTTCAGATCACAGGCATCCCACAGCCCCTGAAAAAAGGGGGGCCGATCGGCTGTTCTGCGAGGGAGTGGCTTTGCTGAAGTGCGG
>CANNUR010000324.1 GCA_947523045.1 uncultured Prosthecobacter sp. | reverse complement strand
TTCATGAAGACCTTGAAGCAGCGTTTCACGCAGTGGTTCAACAAGGTGCACGAGCGCAAGGGCACGCTGTGGGAGGATCGCTTCAAAAGCGTGCTGGTGGAGTCGGCGGGGGAGCCGCTGCGGGCGATGGCGGCTTACATCGACCTGAACCCATTGCGTGCGGGGCTGGTGGTCGATCCGAAGGACTACCGGTGGAGCGGCTACGGGGCGGCGATGGGGGGTGACACCGCGGCGCTGACAGGCTTGGCAGAACTGGAGCGGGTGGAGGACGTCGGAGTGGCGGAGGAGATCCTGGAGCAACGGCGTGCAGAGCGGGCGCGGTGCACGCCAAGGCAGATGAAGCGAGCAGTGCTGGAGCGGCACCGGGCGCTGCTGTATGGTCGCGGCGAGGAACGGGGCCTAGCCGCCGATGGCCGAGCACTGCGAGCGGGCTTCAGCCGCGAGGCGGCGCGGCAGGTGGTGGCGGAGGGCGGGAGGCTGCCGGGGAGCGAGTATCTGCGTTGTCGGGTGAGGTATTTCACCGACGGGGCAGTGATTGGCAGTCGGTCCTACGTCAACGGGGTGTTTGGAGCGCTGCGGGAGCGATTTGGCGCCACGCGGAAGACGGGGGCGCGGCTGCTGCGGGGGCTGGCGCGGGAGGAGCGACTCTATGCGCTGCGCGATCTCAAGGCCGGCGCGCTGGGGTGAGAAGGCGCGGTCAGGCAGGCGGCACTTCCCGAGGAAGACAAGCATGGCTTTCGCCAGGACGTGGACTCATGTCCGAAAGGGAAGGGTTGTGGAGTCAGCAGCCCGAGCGCCCATCTCCATACGCCGCCTGTATTTCCAACTCTGACGTTGCCGATGGCCTGCCTCAGCGAATCACAACCGCCGCGGCATCGCCCATGCGCGCATAAACTTCGCGGCCTTGGGCACCGTGCTCGAGCAGGTCATCTGCAAAGCGCACGCGCCCGCGCTCGAACAAGGTGATGCAGCAGGAGCCGCCAAAGCGGAAGTAGCCTTTTTCGTCGCCCTTGGCCACTGCCGCTCCGGCCTGCGCCGTGTGCACGACACCACCGACGCAGGTGGCGCCGATCTCCAGCAGCAACACTCGTCCCAGAAGCGGGCTGTCGAGCCGGGTCACCCAGCGCAGGTTTTCCCAGAGGATCGATGGTCGGCGCAGCAGGGCGATCGGACTGACGGAATAGAGCGGGCCGTTGATCTGCCTTGGCGTGTCCGGCGTGCCGGCGCAGGGAAAGTGGAAGCGGTGGTAATCGACTGGGCACAGTCGCGAGATCAGCGCGGCACCACCGGCGAAGGCGCGCGCCAGGCCGGCGTCGCCGAGCAGGGCGGGCAGATCAAAGCGCACCCCCTTGACCCAGACGTCGCTGCAGGCGGCAAGGTCGGGAATGGCAAGGTGACGACCGTCGGCCGGGAACACCACCGTGTCATCGCCGCCGGCGATGGGGCGCGCGCCAGGCTTGAGCTTGCGGTAGAAGAACTCGTTGAAAGTCCGGTAGCTCTCGACGGGATCGGCGAACTCTTCGGCATCGACCCCGAACTTCTCCAGGAAGGGCCCGATCTTGGCTCGGCTGGACGGCTGATCCATGCGCCAGCCGTAAAATCGCGAAAACAGCCGGCGCTTGACCAGGGCGTGCAGGGCGAGTCGGCCGACTGGATTTTCGTAGACAAAGCGCAGCGGCCCCTCGCCATAGACCGATTCGGTCTCGAGGCGTTGGTTGGGGCGACTGTAAAACTGGATCGGGTCGGCCATGGCGTGCAGTCTGGCGCGGCGAAGGCTCGACTCAAGGCAAACGCCGCAACGCTTGCAAGAAGCAGTGTCTGCGCCTCTTTCCCTCCTTCACGATCATGACCGACCGCCGCGCCTTCCTGAAACATGCCGCCCTCGCCGGTGGCAGCTTGCTGCTTGCCGACACCCCCGCGCTGGCCGCCACGGTGACCCAGCGCAGGAACAAGCTCTGCTTTTTCACCAAGCACCTGCAGGGTCTCTCCTACGGCGACATCGCCAGTCTCGCCGCCGAGATGGGTGTCGATGGCATTGAGGCGCCAATCCGGCCCAAGGGGCACATCGAGCCCGAGCAGGTGCCGGACGAGCTGCCCAAGTTTGTCGAGGCGCTGAAACAGCAGGGCCTGGAGATCACCCTCATGACCTCCGGCATCAACCAGGTCAGCGCCGAGCAGCACACGGAAAAAGTCCTGCGCACCGCCGCCGCCCTCGGCATCAAGCGCTTCCGCATGAACTACTACAAGTACGACCTCAAGCAGCCCATCTGGGAACAACTGCAGGCCGTGCGTCCGCTGGTGCATGACCTCGTCCAGCTTTGCGATGAGCTGGGCATTCAGCCGGTGTTCCAGAACCACTCCGGCAAGGATTACTTCGGCGCGACGATCTGGGACATGTACTCGATCATTCGTGAGTATCGCCCGGAGCAGATCGGATTCTGCTTCGACATCCTGCATGCCACCGTCGAGGGCGGCCTGGCCTGGCCGCTGCATGCGGCACTCACCGCCGACCATTGGGGCGCGGTGTACTTCAAGGACTTCCAGTGGCAGGGGCGCAAGAGTGAAACCTGCCCGCTCGGCCAAGGCCAGATCAACCCGGACTTCGCCAAGCTGCTGCGCGACCGCGCCTACGCCGGCCCCATCTCCCTGCACCTCGAGTACCTCAAGGGCGACCCCAAGGATCCCGCCGTCCTCAAGGAATTCCGCGCCGCCCATCTGCGCGACGTCAAGGTGCTCTCGGAATGGATGCAGTGGGGGTGAAGTTCACCGGCCCAGCAAACTCTCCGTCTGCGCGAGCACGTCGGGGAAGGGGACGTGTTCGAGCAGGCCGAAGCGGTCGTTGCGGGTGAGGCGGGCGCGGGTGGTGGCGGGGCTGGTGAGGCCGCAGAGGAAGCGTGCGAGCGCCCGCGGGGCGCGCAGGGCGGCGTGGCGTTCGTCGATCAGTTCGCGGATGGCGGCGACGTCGCATGGATCGCCTCGCTGGGAATCCTCCGCGAATTCATCGATTTCTTGGGGGACAAGAACATCGCGTTGTTTGTAGGGGTGGCGTTGGCGATCCGGGTGCTGGCGGTGGCGAAGAATTTCAACCGTGGCAAAATCTCGGCGCTGCTTGGGCCGCCGTTGGAGATCGCCGGGGTCATCATCCTGATCACATC
>CANNUR010000323.1 GCA_947523045.1 uncultured Prosthecobacter sp. | reverse complement strand
GGGCCTCAACAACGCGCCCCTGGCGCCGAACAACTCGGGGGGCTCCACCAAGGGAGGGGCCGCTGGCAACAATCGCCAGCAGGCCGCTCAACAGCAGCAGATGAACACGCTGACGGTGGGCCGCGTTTCAGGTTACATCAAAAACATCGCCGAGATCGAGGCGCGCATGAAGCTCAACGAGACGGCCATCGGCCTCTCGGAAGTCACCAGCAAGACGCAGTTCCAGGCGCTCATGGTGCAGCTCTTCATGCAGCGCCGCTTTGAGCACGCCATCATCGCCTGCCGCCTCTACCCGCACATGTTCCGCGATGGCGACAGCGTGCTGCAGCTCGACGACAATTCGGACCTGAAAAAGATGTTCTCCGCTGGCATGGGCGTGCCGCCGACGGTGAGTCTGATCGACGGCTTTGCCGCCGAAGCCATCCGCGGCGTCGATGAGGCCGTGGTCGCCTTCGAACAGCTCGTACTGCGCCAGGATTTCGACAGCGCCAGCCGCCGCCTCATGGAGGCCTACGCCATCGGCGAGTACCTGCCGCGGATTCGCCGCCTGCCGATGGCGACCAAACTCAAGGTGCTCGACTACGTGCGCGATGGCAACCAGCTCATCAACGCCCTCGAGATGAAGGATTTCGGCCTCGCCGAGGAACTCGTCACCAAGCTGCGCGCCGCCTCCAAGGACTTCGATTTCTCGAAACCGCAGGCCGCCATCGAGACGGCGCGCGCCCTCTGCGACATGCGCCTCACCGCCGCCAAGGCCGCCATCCTCAAGGGCGACCAGGCCACTTATGCCAGCGAGCTCAAGGGTGCCGCGGAAATCTGGCCGACGAATCCGAAGCTGCGCGAGCTGTCGAACATGGTCGGTCAGAACAGCGACATCCAGGCTCAGGCCCTGCTCGACCTTGATCGCCTGCTCAGCCAGCGCAACTTCCGCCAGATCTTCAACGACCAGGGCCGCTTCCTCGCCGCCGCCATCAACGATCCGACCCGTCAGGAGCAGATCAAGAAGGTTCTCATCGACATGAACCGCGTCAACATGGTGGTCCATGGCGCCGCCCAGCTCGCCGCCAGCAACCCCTACGGCGCCTGGGAACAGGTCGAGAAGGAATACCAGCACTTCCCCGAGGACGCCGAGATCACCCGCCTGCGCTCCGAACTCAGCGTCAAGGCCAGCGAGTACGTCAGCGCCATCGAGAAGGCCAAGCAGCACGAGCAGCGCAAGCAGACCGGTTCGGCCATCGCCTGGTACCTGAAGGCGCGCCGCCTCTATCCGCCGAGCGAGTTCGCGCGCGATGGCATCCAGCGCCTGGTTGCCGGCCTCAATCCGGCCGACGCACCGCCGCCCTGAGACCATCGCGCCGACACGTTGACTCGCAAACCGACGGAAGGGCAGGGGACGACCCGCCGTTTTAGCGGCATGCCCAGTCGTCGCTCCCTCCTGCACACGTCCGCCCTCGCCCTCGGTTCCACCCTGCTGCCGCCGCCGCCCGCCCGCGCCGGCCAGTTCACCGGCAGGATCCGCAAATCGCTCAAGTGGGGCATGGTGACGGAAGCGAAAAAACGGCCGCTGCTCGACTGCTTCCAGAAACTGCGTGAGTGCGGCTTCGAGGGCGTGCGAGGGCAGCATCCAGTGGCCGGCGGTGCGCGCGCAACTGGCCAAGATCGGCTTCACCGGCTGGGCCGCCGCCGAGGTGCGCGGCGGCGACTGGGCCTACCTCGCCGATGTCGTCCGACGCATGGATCAGGTGCTGGATCTGTGAGATGATCCCCCATCCCGGCGACCGGATATTCCAGCCCGCTGCCGACGTATTCCACCCATGCTCCGCTTCGCCCGCTGTTGGATTGCCCTGCTCCTGCCCGCCGCCGCCGGCGCGGCCGAGCCGGTGTCGTTCGCGCGCGACATCCTGCCGATCCTGTCCGACACCTGCTTTGCCTGCCATGGTCCCGATGAAGCGGGGCGCAAGGGCGGCCTGCGCCTTGATGTCCAGGCCTCGGCCTATGGCGAGGGCGAGAGCGGCGCGGTCGCCCTGGTGCCCGGCAAACCGGAGGCGAGCGAGGTCATCGCCCGCATCCTCAGCCAGGACCGCGACGAGGTCATGCCGCCCCCGAAGGCGCTGCGCCAGCTCACCGCCCCGCAGAAGGAACTGCTCCAGCGCTGGGTCGCCGAAGGCGCGGTCTGGGGCCGGCACTGGGCCTATGAACCGCCGGTGCGCCCGCTCCTGCCGGTCGTGCCCGCCGAGACGGGACGTCATCCCATCGATACCTTCGTCACCGCGCGACTCGTGCGCGAGGGCCTGACCCTGGCGCCCGAGGCACCGGCCGATGTGCTCGTGCGCCGGTTGTCGCTCGATCTCACCGGCCTGCCACCGGTCGCCCACGGCTTGCAGCCCGGTGCCAGCGTGGATCTGGAAACGGTGATCGACCGCCTGTTCGCCAGCCCGGCCTTTGGCGAACGCTGGGCCTGGGACTGGCTCGATGCCGCGCGCTACGCCGACACCAACGGCTACCAGGGCGATCCCGAGCGCACCATGTGGCCCTGGCGTGACTGGGTGGTCGACGCCATCAACGCCAACCAGCCCTACGACCAGTTCACCGTCGAGCAGCTCGCCGGCGACCTGCTGCCGGGGGCCACGCGCGCCCAGCAGCTCGCCTCGGGCTTCCACCGCAACCACATGCACAATGGCGAGGGCGGCCGCATCGCCGAGGAGACACGGGTGGAGAACGTCTTCGATCGTGTCGAGACCACCGCGACGATCTGGCTGGCTGCCACCTTCAACTGCTGCCGCTGCCACGACCACAAGTACGACCCGCTCGCCCAGCGCGATTACTTCGCCCTCTACGACATCTTCAACCAGATGTCCGAAACCGGCGCAGGGCGTGGGGGGCAGGCGGCACCGGCCCTGGATTTTTCCACGCCGGCCGAGACGGCACGGGTCGAGCAGGCGCGCAACCGGCTGGCTGCCGTCGTCGCCGAGGTCGAGGCCTTCGAGAAGCGCAAGTTCCCGCGAGCGGAAGGCGCGCCGCTGAGCGAGTCGGCCGCCGGCAAGCTGCCGGGCAATCTCTCGGCCACCCTCGCCGCGCGCACGCCGGCCCAACGCGGCGTCGATGCCATCCTCGAGGCGATCGGCTACTTCGAGACCGACGGTGCCGATCCGGCCTACGT
>CANNUR010000322.1 GCA_947523045.1 uncultured Prosthecobacter sp. | reverse complement strand
CGCTTGATCTCCTCGACGCAGCGCAGCTGGTCGGGGGTCTCGTGGTAGAGGAAGGAGTCCTCAAACTCGGCCTGCCATTTCGTGTCGGGCGGGTGGGCGCAGCCCTTCAGGCTTTGGCGTTCGGCGCTGATGCTGAGCATGCGCGCGGCGAAGGCCTCGACGCTTTTTTCCGCACTGCGGCGGGTTTTCTGCCAGGCGCCGCCACCGAGCTTGCTGAGCGTTGGCGCGCGGCCGCCGATGCCGACGTAGCGGCTGACCTGGTGGGCCTGCGCCACTGGCACGAAGAGCCTGGCGCCCTCGGCGTAGTGCAGCACCAGCACCTCCTCGCTGCGACCGCCGGCGCTGCGCTGCTCGAGGCCGCCATAGCGGGCGATGCCGTGCTCGAGGTGCACGACGATGTCGCCGGCGTTCAGTTCGCGCAGGACGTCGCGCGCCTTGCGCAGCGTTTCGGGGTCGTCGAGCTTGGAGCCGCGCACGCGGCGGGTCGGCGCGTGGCGACCGAAGATCTCGGCGCCGCTGAGCACGGCCAGGCGGGCGGCCGGCACGGTGAAGCCGCGGTAGAGCAGGCCGAGGGCGGTTTCGAATTCGCCCGCCTGCAGGCCCGGTGCCAGTTCGGCGAAGCGTTCGCGCTCGGCCTCGTTGTGGAAGACGACGACGACGCGCCAGCCCCCGGCGCGCCACTCGCGCACCTGGCGGGCGAGCTGATCGCGCCGCGCCTCGTGCAGGACGAAGTCGGAGGCATCGAAGACGCCGAGCGGGTTGGCGTGGATGGCGGTGCTGAAGTCCTCGGGACTGGTGGTGTCGGAGGGGTGGCTGGCGATGCGCGCGGCGGCGGCGAGACCGGAGTCGACGGCGACCTCGACGATGAGGTCTTGCGGGCGCAGGTGATCGCGAATCCGGGCGGAGGTTTCCGATTCGTCGGCCTGGAGCAGCAGGTCGGCGCGTTCCAGCCGGCGCACCGAGGCCTGGTGATGCAGGTCGAAGGCGCGGATTGACTCGAGGCTGTCGTCGAACCATTCGAGGCGCAGGGGTTCCTCGGCCTGCCAGGGGAAGAGATCGACGATGCCGCCGCGGCGGGCGAACTGGCCGCGCTCGGTGACCACCGGCACGCGCTCGCAGCCGGCCTGTTCCAGTTCAGCAAGGAAGGCCTCCAGGGGCAGTTCCATGCCGGCTTCCAAGCGACGGCGACGGTCGGCCAGGCGGGCCGGGGCGGGCGCTTCCTCGTCGAGGCTGTCGGCGCAGAGCACCAGCGCTTGGGGGCGGTCGACGCCCTGCCAGCGGGCGAGGGTGGCGATCCGCTCGGCGGCGAGGTCAGGGTCGGGCAGGGCGGCATCGACCGGCGGGCGCAGGCGCGGGCAGAACAGGGCGGGAACGCCCCAGACGGCAAGGCCGGCGTGCAGGGCATCCTGGCTGCGGGCATCGGCGCAGAGCAGCCAGACGCGTCGGTCGGGAGCTTGGCGGGCGAAGTGTTCGAGGACGACCGCGGCGGCAAAAGGAAAAGCCTCGGGGGTCACGTGTTCCAGGCGCAGCACCGGTCCCGGCAGATGGGGGGCCAGGGTCTCGGTGGTGGTGGTGACCAAGGCGCGCAACAACTCCCGCCCGCGGTCGGGGGCGGCTGGCAGGGGCTGGGCCTGGGGCGCTGCCTTGTCCAAGAGGAAGAGGGGAACGTGCCGCGCCGACGGTGGGGTGCGACGATTATTTTCCGGCTTGAGTTGGCGGCATTTTTCTGATGCAATGAGGGCAAATCCAACCGGAGTTCCTTACGAAATCACAACGATTCAAGGCATGGATGGTGGCGGGCATGCTGGGGCTGGGCGTCGGTGGAACCGGCGTTGCGAACGACACGCAGGCGCTGTTCCAGATGGGACGCGCGGCCTATTACAAGGGCGACTTCGAGCAGGCGCATGAACTGTTGAAGCAGGTCGAGGCGAGGCAGCCGAACCACTTTGAGACCAAGGCCCTGCTCGCGCAGATCCGGGCGCTGATGAAGCCGGGGGTCAGCTCGCTGAAGAAGACCTACGCGGGGGTAAACCTCGCCAAGGTCGAATTCGCCGAGGTCACCCTCGACGAGGCCACGCAGGCCCTGCGTACCCTCGCGAAGAATGCCACCGATGGCCGGGTCACGCCCAACTTCCTGATCAAGGGCGAAGCCCTGAAGGCCAAGGTCATCAGCCTGAGCCTTGAGGGCATCCCGCTCAGCGAGGCGATCGAGTACCTCGGCCAGCTCAGCGGCGCGCGTGTCGTCTACGAGGCGCATGCCGTGGTGTTCCAGCCGGCGGCGGGCTAGCCCCTGGGGACGCAGGCCAAGTGTGCTCAGGCTGGAATCCTGGCCTGGTCGCCGGAGCCGGAAGGCTCCGGCACCGGACGAGGCGTCTGACGCTGGTCAGGGCGTGGGCTGGGCTGCCGGCAGTTCAGTCAGCGCTGACGCTTGGCGGGTGCTGGAAACGGCGGCGAGCCGGCTGTCGGCATTGCGGACGTTGAGCAACTCGGTCAGGTGCTGGCGGAGCTCGTGGGCCGGTGCAGAGCGGCGCAGCTCGGTGAGTTCGATGAGAAGGCGCACGGCGCGGATGGCGCTGTCGAAGTTCTCGTTCAAACCAATGGAAGATTTCATGACATGCGGGCGGGATGAAAGTGTCTGGCCAAGCGAGTATAACTCGTCGCGATGGATAACATGGCGTGTCCTTCGCCATGAAAGGATGCATGGCTTTTGCAGGTAGGTGTGAGCCTATCGTGCGCGGGAGTTGGGACGCGCTGCGGGTTTTGTTGTCCTTGGGCAGTCCAGCCGGTTCACGGCTTCATAAAGGGCTGCCCGGATTAAGCTCGGCTGGCGATCATCCGGTGGCTCGCCAAGCGGCCATCCACCGGACTTCCGGCCTGGAGCCGGGGCGGTAGGAGGTGGCGTTCGTGGGTCATGGCGATGGTTCGATGTCTCCTACGTGGGAGTTGAAGGTACTTTATCACGGGACATCTTTTTTGCAAGTGTCGCGGCTTTTGGTTGTCGGAACGAGCTCACCGCCTAGCCTGATCGGCCAATCCAACCATGAGCAACACTTATTCGCTAGACGCCTTCCTGGATAAAATCCGGCACCGGGATCCCGGTCAGCCGGAGTTTCATCAGGCCGTGGAAGAAATCCTGGTCAGCCTGTGGCCCTACGTGCAGCAGCACCCCAAATATCTGGA
>CANNUR010000321.1 GCA_947523045.1 uncultured Prosthecobacter sp. | reverse complement strand
GCGTTGAGGTGACGCCGGGGCCAGTGACCAGCAGCACGCCATCGAGGCGCACCGGTCGGAAGCTCGGGCTGCCGAGGTCGGGCACGCTGCCATGATACCCGGTGGCGAGCGCCTGCACCTGCAGGCCGTCGTCGCGGGCAATGGTCTGCATCAGCTCGCACAGGGCTGTCGCGCTGAGCGACTCCTGGACACCCACCGGCACCACGATGCTGCCCTGCGGCCAGGTCAGCCGCGGATCGCCGGCGCTGGTGAAGCGACGCGTGGCCGCCCAGCAGCGCACCTTGGCTTCGAGCAGGCGGAAGAGCGCGCGCGGTGCCTGGCGCGCTTCCCAGGAGAAGACATAGGCGTAGGCCGGATCCGCGCCGATGAGGGCACCGGCCACCTGGATTTGCGGCTGCTGGGCGGCGGCGGGCACGCTGGGCAGTTCGGCGCCGACCAGGCCGTAGGCGGACGGCAGGTGCCAGGCCGAGACATCGTAGAAGTTGCTGCTGGCAAACTCGGTGCGCGTTTCAAAGATCGCCTGGATCAGCTTGAACTGACGCTGGCGCACGGGCACGACCAGCGATTCGGCGGCGCGGAAGGTTCGGCCCTCCGCACGCACGTCCTCGGCCGGGCGATGACTCTGGATGCGGTGGCGGCCGAGCAGTTCCTGAAAGGCCTGCAGACGGGACGGATCGCCGGGCGCGGTGAAGACATGGGCCTGCACCTTGGCCGCGGCCGCCTCGGCAAGGGCTTCGCGGTAAAACGCGCGCTGGTAGGCGAGCAATTCCGGGCGCAGGGCGACCGCGGAGCGCAGGCTCGACAGCGAAGTGGCCAACTGGTTGCGGATCGTGAAGGCAAAGGTCAGGCGGCCGTGTTCGGTGTCCTGATGATGACCGCGCGAACTGGCCTGCTCGAAGAGCACGCCGACCGAGCCGTTGACATCGGGATAGGTCGAGCCCTTGCCAATGTAGTAGTCGTCGTAGGATTCGCCGGTGTAGTAGAGCGAGCCAATGGCGTCGAGCGCGCGGGCATGCTCCTGCGCCATGCGTTCGGTGAGCGACTGGTTTTCCTCGGGCGTCAGCGGGTGCACCATCTTGGCGATGCCGGGCTGGAAAAAGTAGCTGCGGTTGACGTTGCCCATCTCGTGGTAGTCGGTGACGAGGTTGGGCTGCCAGTCGTGGAACAGGCGCAGACGCCCCTGCGACTCCGGATGCACCGCCGGCAGCCAGTCGCGGTTGAGATCGAACCAGTAATAGTTGGAGCGACCATTCGGCCAGCCCTCCTGGTGCTCGCGATCGGCCCGGTGCCCGCTGGGCCGGAGGCCGCGGTGGCTGTTGGTCCAGTCGGCGAACCGCTCAAAACCGTCCGGATTCAGGCACGGTTCGAGCAGGATCACGGCCTTGTTGAGCAGTTCCAGTGTCGCCGCGTCGCGCGCCGCCGCCAGGTGGTAGGCGAGCAGCACGGCGGCGTTCGAGGCGCTCGGCTCGTTGCCATGCACGCCGTAGCCCATCCAGACGATTACCGGAGCATCGGCAGGGATCTCGGCCGACTGCGGCGATTCGACCCTCGCCACGTGCGCCTTGCGAAGGGCCTCCAGGCGGCTGTGGTTGGCGGGCGCGGTGATTTTCAGGCAGAGCAGCGGCCGACGGCCATGCGAGCGGGCGTATTCTTCCAGTTCGATGCGGTCGGACAGCTCCGCCAGGCGCTGCAGGTAGCCGACCAGTTCATGGTGATGCAGGTGCCACTCGCCAAAGCGCCAGCCCAGGGCCTGCTCGGGGGTCGGCACCGCCGGATCGTAGTCGGCCGCGGCCACTGGCAGGTAATAATCCAGAGCCGGGGCCGCGTCGGCCGCAGAGGCGCGCACAGACAGGCAGAGCAAGATGGACAGGGCGAGCAGGGAGAAGGAGCGCATGGCAGCCGAGCACAAAGGCCGCGGGCGGGGGCATCTTTCCGGCTTTTTGCCCTGCCCCGCCCTGCAATGCCGCGGCAGCCAGGCTCGTTTGCTCCTCATGATCCGTCGCCTCGCCCTGCCGCTCGCCCTCCTCCTGGCCCTGCCCGCCACCGGCCAACCGCTCGCTCTGCAAAAAAAGGATGTCGTTCTGGCCCCACCGAAAAATCTCAAAACGAAACGCCCTCCAGGTTACACCCTCCCCATCGTCGACCTCAGCGCCGAGACCCGGCGCCAGGTGATTGTCGATCGCGAGCCCGGCCAGTACCTCGGCCACCCGACCACCGTTTTGCTGGAGGATCAAAAGACCCTGCTCACCGTCTATCCGAAGGGCCACGGCCGCGGGGCCATCGTGTACAAGCGGAGCGACGACGCCGGCCTGACCTGGAGCGAGCGACTGCCAACCCCCAAGAACTGGGAAACCTCACTGGAAGTTCCCACCCTGCACCGGGTGGTCGACGCAGCGGGCAAGAAGCGCCTGATCCTGTTCAGCGGCCTGCACCCCATTCGCATGGCGGTTTCGGAAGACGATGGCGCCAGCTGGAGCGAACTGCGGCCGATCGGCAACTTTGGCGGCATCGTCACCATGTCGAGCCTGATCGAACTGAAGCAGCCCGGCCATTACCTGGCGTTTTTCCATGATGACGGCCGCTTCATCCGCGGCGGCAGCGAGGCCAAATACCTCGTCAAAAGCCCGCACAGCGACCACGTCAGCACAGCCGCCAAACCCTGGCGTTTCTGGGTGTACACCACCCTGTCGACCGATGGCGGCCTGACCTGGAGCGCCCCGACCCCGATCGCCTCCCTGCCCGATGCCAACCTCTGCGAACCCGGCGCCCTGCGCTCGCCCGACGGCCGCCAAATCGCCGTGCTGCTGCGCGAAAACTCGCGCAGGTACAACAGCTTTGTCATCTTCTCCGACGACGAGGGCCAGACCTGGACGGAGCCGAAAGAACTGCCCGCCGCCCTGACCGGCGACCGCCACGTCGGCAAGTACGCCCCGGATGGCCGGCTTTTCCTGAGCTTCCGCGACACCACCCACGTCAGCCCGACCAAGGGCGACTGGGTGGGCTGGGTGGGTCGTTACGAAGACTTGGTGAACGGCAGCGAGGGGCAGTATCGGGTGCGGCTCATGGACAACACCAAGGGCGCCGACTGCACCTACCCGGGGGTCGAAGTCCTGCCGGACGGCACCTTTGTGACCACCACTTACGGTCACTGGACCGAGGGCGAACCGGCGTATGTGGTCAGC
>CANNUR010000320.1 GCA_947523045.1 uncultured Prosthecobacter sp. | reverse complement strand
GTGGCGGTCTCCGAGTTCATGCTGGTGGAACTCTATCTGAAGTTGAGAAACGCCAAGATTTTCCCACAGCCCATGACCGCTCCCGAGGCAGCGGCGGTCTGCCAGTCCTTTCGCTCGAACGCCAATTGGGAGCTGGTCAGTGAGGGCCCGGAGATGGATGAGGTCTGGAGGCTGGCGGCCAAGAAGGATTTTGCCATTCGCCGGATTGTCGACCTTCGCCTCGGACTTGCCCTGGTCCGTCACGGGGTGACGGACTTTGCCACCGCGAACACGAAGGATTTTGACGGCATGGGATTCACCCGGGTCTGGAACCCGCTGGTGACTTGACAGACGCGATCGTCGGCAGGTCGCTCTGCCCCAGAGCACCGTGGTTGGGCCAGTCTAGCCCCCAAGGCTTGAGGTCGCTCAATGCTTCCAGTCAAGCGCGCCCTTGCGCCAGGCGTACAGGAAGGCGACGCCGAGGATGCTGATGAAGCCGAGCGCCGCCCAGGCGATGCCGACCCCGTAGGCCGCGATCTGGTCGCGGAAGATCACCGCGCCCGGGTAGAGAAAGACCACCTCGATGTCGAACAGCACGAAGAGCATGGCGACGATGTAGAACTTCACGCTGAAGCGCGGCTGGGCCTCGCCGATCGGCAGCATGCCGCACTCGTAGGCGCTGTCCTTCATGGCGTTGCGCTTGGCCGCCTTGCCCGCCAGCGCGGACGCCACCAGGGTGCCCCCGGCGAAACCGGCGGCGATCAGGATCTGCAGAAGGACGGGAAGGTAGTTCTCGAGCATGGAAGCCCCAGCCTAACCGGCCCGGGCCATCCGTCAAGATGCCGAAACGGCTGCGCTCCGGCCTTGAATCGGGGGCCGGGCCGGGCAAGGTTCCGCTTTCCCACCATGCGCATCCTTTCCGGCCTTCAACCCAGCGGGCGACTCCACATCGGCAACTACTTCGGCATGATGGAGGCCGCCCTGAAGCTCCAGCACGAGGGCGAGGCCTTCTACTTCATCGCCGATTACCACTCGCTGACCAGCATCCACGACGGCAAGCTGCTGCGCTCGCACGTGCGCGACCTCGCCATCGACTTCCTCGCCTGCGGGTTGGATCCGGCCAAGTGCGTGCTGTTCCGCCAGAGCGACGTGCCCGAGCACACCGAGCTGGCCTGGATCCTCAGCACCGTCACCCCCATGGGCCTGCTCGAGCGCTGCCACAGCTACAAGGACAAGATCGCCAACGGCCTCAGCCCCTCGCACGGCCTCTTCGCCTACCCGGTCCTCATGGCCGCCGACATCCTCATCTACGACAGCGACATCGTGCCGGTCGGCAAGGACCAGAAGCAGCACGTCGAGGTCACCCGCGACATCGCCGTCAAGATGAACCTGGCCTTTGGCGAGGGCCTGCTCAAGGTGCCCGAACCGCGCATCCGCGAGGAAACCGCCGTCGTGCCCGGCCTCGACGGCCGCAAGATGAGCAAGAGCTACGACAACACCATCCAGCTCTTCGAGGAACCCGGCGCGCTCAAGAAGAAGATCATGCGCATCGTCATGGACTCCACCCCGCTGGAGGACCCCAAACCGATCGAAAACAACAGCGTGCTCGCCCTCTACAAGCTGGTCGCCTCCCCCGCCGACTACCAGACCATGGTCGATGACCACCTGCGCGGCGGCATCGGCTACGGCGACTTCAAAAAGCGCCTGCTCGAGGCCATGCTCGCCCACTTCGCACCCTTCCGCGAACGCCGCGCCGAAATCGTCGCCGACCCCGCCTACGTCAACCGCGTGCTCGCCGAGGGCGCCGAAAAAGCCCGCGCCATCGCCCGCAAGACCCTCGACCGCGTCCGCGCCGCCGTCGGCCTCGGCGACTGATCCCCCATGCAAGACGGCTACGAACTCCTCGACAGCGGCGGCTTCCAGAAGCTGGAACGTTTTGGTGCCGTCGTGCTGTCGCGACCCTGCGCCCAGGCCGTCTGGCAGCCGCGCCTGCCGAAGGGCGACTGGCAGCGCGCCACCGCCGCCTTCTTCCGCGACGGCGGCAACCAGTGGCGCGGCCGCGAGCGCCTGCCCGCCACCTGGGAGATCGAGGTCGATGGCAGCCGCTTCCGCCTCAGCAGCACCGATTTTGGTCACCTCGGCATCTTCCCCGAGCAGCGCGAGACCTGGAAGCGCCTGCGCGAACTCGGCGCCGCCTACGCCAAGGCCCAGGGCCGGCCGGCGCGCGCGCTCAACCTCTTCGCCTACTCCGGGGGCAGCACCCTGGCCGCCGCCCGCGGCGGAGCGGAAGTCTGCCATGTCGATGCCTCCAAGGGCATGGTCGACTGGGCCCGCCAGAACGCCGCCCTCAACGGCCTGGAGGACCGGCCGATCCGCTGGATCGTCGACGACGTCACCAAGTTCCTTGAGCGCGAGCTGCGCCGCGAGCGCCGCTACGATCTGATCATCCTCGACCCGCCCAGCTACGGCCGCGGTGCCAAGGGCGAGGTCTTCAAGATCGAGAACGACCTGCCACCCCTGCTCGCCCTGCTCGGCCGCCTGCTCTCCGACCAGCCGCTCGGCGTCCTGCTCTCCTGCCACACCCCCGAGCTGACCCCGATCGCCCTGCACCACCTCCTGCTGCAGGCCTTCGGCGCCCGCGGCGGCAGCCTTGAGCACGGCGAGATGCTCCTGCGCGGCGGCCCCGACGTCCTGCCCGTCCCCAGCGGCAGCTACTGCTGGTGGCTCACGCCCCCGGCCTGACCGCCCGCCTGCCCAAGCCGCGCCCTTTGAGTGGACAAAACGCCCAGGCCAGCCCATGGTGCCAACGAGACCGCGAGCCCTCCCGCACCTTCCGGCCTCAAATCCAAATCGAAAATCATCGATCATCGATCACAGATCATAAATCCTTGATTTTCAATCGACTGTCCCCGTAGTTCAATGGATAGAACGAGGGTTTCCTAAACCTTAAATGCAGGTTCGATTCCTGCCGGGGACACCAGAAAGGTAGGGCGCTCTGTCCCAGAGCGCCGTGACGGGAGCGATGGCCATTCGCGGCCGAATGTGGCGAAAACGCCCGCTTGGGTGCAGTCCCCACGGGCAGAATCATCGCTTTCCGCTCGACCGCCTTGCGCCGACTGCGGGTTTGACAAGAGTCTCAATTGGGACAATAATTGTTTTCAAATGAAAAGCTTGCCTGGAAAATCGAAAGCAAAACCAAGCGCGAAGGCAGTGTTCGCT
>CANNUR010000319.1 GCA_947523045.1 uncultured Prosthecobacter sp. | reverse complement strand
TTCCAGTAGTTGTCGAAACCGATGGCCGTGGTCAGCGACAGCCGGTTGTTCTGGGTCACCTGGTAATTCATGTCGATGTTCAGCAGGGTGCTGGTGATGACGTCATCGATCGGGTCGGTCCCGGAGCGGTTGATGTTGTCATTGTACTCGATGCCTTGGTAGAGACCGAAGCCGATGTTCACCGGGCCAAGCCGGACGTTGCGGCGACCGTTGAGGAAGGGGTCGGAGATGTAGGTCGGCGCGAAGAAGCCGGTCGGCGAGGTGTACTGACCGGCGTAGTTCGTGTAATCCCCGACGGTACGAGCCGCCAGTGCGGCACTGCCACTGCGGATCGTCGGACGACTGATCTCGCGCGCCGCTTCGTAGTCCGTGCTGCGCTGGCCCATGGATTCGCCACTGGAGCGATACACACCACTTTCGTAGTCGTAAACGACATCGCCGTCGCGCGCGCCCGACTGACGGGAAGCGGCATCGGCGCGCTGGCGGGCGCGCAGGTCATCAAAGAACATGCCGGTCTGGCTGGGCGAGACACCGTACTGGGCCTTGGCTTCGGGCGTGCCAATCGCCGAGAACAGGGTGAGCAGAACGACCATGGCCGAGGACGACCCGAGGCGGCGGAAAAGCGGCGGCAGCATCATGGGGAGAGGTAACGAAAGGGGGAAAACAATGGGATTGATCCGAAAAGACAAAAAGGGATTTAAACCAACGGCAAAGAGCTTGTCCATTCAAAACGAAATCCTGCGTGAGCCCGGGGAATGGGTCAACGGTCATGAATCAAGCTCAAACCCCCTTGAAATCAATCACTTGCATCAAAAAAACACCCTTCCTGACTGAGGGCACGGCGCGCTAGTTTTTCGGCTCCGACGGCCACCGATAAAAAAAATGTACTTTTTTCCAACACTCTCCTGGAAGCGGAATCTAACCCTTCAACAGTGATGGCGGGAGAAGATCCCCCTGATCTGGTCTTGAGAGTGATTGGTTGTTGTCATCACCCCTGTGGAAACACAGGAAGTGTTGAGGTTGATGCAAACAAAGAGGCCGGGCGGAATCGGGAGCCGCCCGGCCTCAACTTTTTACCGCACTCTCGGCCTGACGAGAACCCTTTGGAGCAATTCCGCCAGCCTCAGACCAGACGGATCAGCCCCAACTGCGGGTGACCTTGATCCAGGCCGTCTCACCGAGCCAAGCGCGCGCTGCCGCCGCCAGTTCCCGCCCCGCCGCCTCGTCGTGGGTGACGGCAAACATCGTCGATCCGGAGCCCGACATGAGTGCAGCGAGCACGCCCGGCTGCTCGAGCAACCAGGTCTTCAGCGCCGGCAGCAGGCGGTACTTTTCGAACACCGGCCGTTCCAGGCTGTTTTCCAGCTCTCCCCAGGGGCCGGACTGCGCGCTGTAACGCACTCCCGGCAACTCCTGCGAGCCCATCCACTGGCGATAGGCCCAGGGGGTGGGCACGGGAAACGGCGGTTTGATCAGGACCAAGGACACCGGTTGCGCCAGTGTCGCCGGCACCACCTTCTCGCCCCGTCCCGTGCCATCGGCGGCGACGGTATCGAGCAGGAAAAACGGCACATCGGCGCCGATGTCCGCCGCCAGTTCCAGCAGGTCCGCCAGGGCCAGCGGTTGGCCGGAGAGATCGTTGGCCGCACGCAGGACGGTGGCGGCATTGCCGCTGCCACCGCCGAGGCCGGCACCGGCGGGGATGCGCTTTTCCAAATGCAGAAGCCAGGCGTGACGAACACCGGCGCGCTGCTCAAACGCTTCCAGCGCCCGCAGGGCCAGGTTGGAGCTGTCGAGCGGCAGGCCGGGTTCCGAGCAGGTGAAGGCCACGCCCTCGCCGCGCCCCTGGCATTCGAGCACGACCGTGTCGGCCACGGCGACCTTGCACAGGCGGGTTTGCACCTCGTGAAAGCCGTCGTCGCGACGGCCGAGGATGCGCAGCCAAAGGTTGATCTTGGCGGGAGAGTCGAGTTCGAGTTTCACAGCGGCTTGCCGAGCAGCGCGAGCATGCGGCCGGTCCGGCCCTTCTCCATGCGATAGGAATAATAGCGCCGCAAGTCGCCCGAGGTGCAAACGCCGGCGTCGGCGAGATGCTCCGGCCGCACGCCGGCGTCGAGGCACTGGCGACGAATCGCGGCGGCGAAATCCACCTCGTAGGCCGGGGGCCTTATGCAGGGGCTGATCTGCACTCGGACATCTTCGACACGGCTGCCAAAGTGCTTGGCCAAGGCCGCCAGCGCGGCCGGCACGATGCCCAGTTCGGTGCCTTTTTTGCCCGAGTGCACCAGGCCAAAAGCACCGCTCACGCGGTCGACGAGATGCACGGCGGCGCAGTCGGCAACGTAAATGCCGAGCAACACCCCGGAGGCTTCGGCGATGAGGGCGTCGGCCCCCGCGGCCATGCCACCGCCGGGTTCAGCGAGTGCCACGCCGGCGCCATGCACCTGCTCGGCGAGCTGCAGGGCGGCGGGATCGAAGCCCAGGTCGCGCACCTGCGCCTCATGCCAGGGCCGCAAGCGCTCCAGCACCTCGGCACGCTCGCCATCGACATCGATCTCCGGGTGGCGAAAGAGAAAACGCTGGCTCAGACCGAGTCCGGCCAAGGCGGGAAAGGTTTCCCACAGCGGCGGGTCGGAGGGCGCGGCAACCACGACAGGCGGGCGCTTACTTGACCGCGGCCATCGGTTCCAGCGTCTCGTAGGACGACATGAAACTGACGGCATCCGGCGCGGCGGCCTCGTTCATGGCGGCCGCAATCTGTGTTTTGAGCACGTCGCGCAGGCGGCTGACCAGATTCAGGCCCTTGGAGGTGACGCGGACCATGACCTTGCGGCGGTCGTCCACGGCGTGGGTGCGCTCCATGTAGCCAAGCTTTTCCAGGCGATCGACCAAGCCGGTCGCGGCCGCGGTCGAATGCGACATCTTGCGGGCAATCTCGGTCATGGTCAGCTCCTTGGCGCTGGCCAGATGGGAGAGCAGGAAAAACTGGGCGAACGAGATGTTATCGCGGTTCAGTTCCTGGGAGAGGTTCAGCAGAAACTCACGCTGACTGAACAAAATGAAGTCCGCCAGCTTGGCGTGATCTTGGATCGCTGCTTGGGATTCCGTGGCCATAAATTTTTGAAAAACCTGTCCGGATAAAGGGATTATCGCGAATTCTGTGCACTTTATAAACCAGGGAAGTTCAAGGCAAGTTGAATTTATCAAAATTTTGATTTTAAGGCCGCTGCCCCTGTCGC
>CANNUR010000318.1 GCA_947523045.1 uncultured Prosthecobacter sp. | reverse complement strand
CCTTGGCGGAGGATGAGACCGCCTTGGTGGCGGGCTTGGCGGTTTTCTTGGTGGATTTGCTCACGTGCTTCAACTCCTGTTAATCATTCAGGATCAACCAGCCCCTGCCTTCGACACCGGTGATGCGAACGGTACCTGGATCCTGAATTTTCTCGTCATAACACAATCGCAGGGTCAACGGAACCTTTTTCCAGCTCCCCTGTGCGAGCTGCTCACGCAGGTTGGGCCAAAAAGTCTCTTCACCGTGCGGGCTGGCTTGCAGGGGGGACGAGTGATCGGGGTGCTGCAGTTCCAACCGGGCCAAGCCGTCGCTGCTCTCGGCAGGATCCAACAGGAGGGTGGCCAGCAGGCGGAACAGGGTGGGAACGGTCGGGCGGTGAGCGATGAAGTCCGGCCATTCCATCTCGCCGTAGCGCACCTGGCTTTCCCAGTCGGCATGGAAGCCGCGGGCAGAGAGTTCGACAATCAATTGCTGAGGGGGGCGTCCGGCCAGAGAGGATTGGGTGACAAAGAGGTGGATGCCTGGTTGACGCAGTGGCCTGGCCCAGTCCAGTCCCTGCCAGACCCTTGGCTCCAGGGGCTGGCGAGCATGGTGGCGGGCCATGAGCGGTTCCACTCGCTGCGGATCGCGGCAGACCGCGAGCAGGGACTGGGTATCGGTCGCCTCGAAGTAGGCACGTGACACGCGCTCGAGGTGTTCGAGGCTCTGGGCTGAGCTGGAACGAAAGCTGCCATCCGGGGCACTGGCGATCAAGCGCTCGAAAGGGTTGGCAACCGTCCGGCTGCGCAGGCTGAGGGCAAGCAGGCTTGCGGTGAACGCCATTGCCGTGAGGAGCAGACCCATGCGAAGGATAATCTTCGCCGCCTGGGGGTCTCCGCTCGCGTGAGCGGGCCTGGCTGGTGGGCTGGACATGGTATCCGTGGAGCCGAAGGCGGGATTCGAACCCGCGACCCTCTCATTACGAATGAGATGCTCTACCACTGAGCTACACCGGCACTGGAAGTCGGATGAGCTAGTAACGTAAGCTGGTTGCGCGGCTTTGTCATTCGCTTTCTGAGGGCGACCGCATTTTCGCGGCGGGCGGTGCCCGGGCCAGGCGAAATCCTTGCAAGCCGGCGTTGGCGAGGCCCATGGACGACGGAGCCAGCAGTCCCTACGCCGCCTTTCTCGCCGAGCTTGAGCAGATCCAGCGCCACAAGTGGCTGGTGAGCGAGCGCGAGGGCAGGGATGTCGGCTTTGAGCGTGCCCTCAACGAATGGGCGCGCAACCACCGCACGGAATGGCGGCGCGAGCAAAACCGCCGGCGCGCCGGCACGGGCCGGCGCGGCCGCTGAGAGGCCTTACTTGAAGAAGACCGGGATGATCAGGATGGCGAGGATGTTGACGACCTTGATCATCGGATTCACCGCCGGACCGGAGGTGTCCTTGTAGGGGTCGCCAACGGTGTCGCCGGTGACGGCAGCTTGGTGGGCGAAGCTGCCCTTGCCGCCGTGGTGGCCCTCTTCCACGTACTTTTTGGCGTTGTCCCAGGCACCGCCGGCGGAGGTCATGGCGATGCCGACGAACAGGCCGGTGACGATGGTGCCGATGAGCAGGCCGCCGAGGGCCTCCTTGCCGAGGAAGGCGACGCCGACGACGAAGACGATGGGCAGCAGGGCGGGCAGGATCATCTGGCGCAGGGCGGCCTTGGTGACGATGTCGACGCACTGGCCGTACTCGGGGATGTCCTGGCCGGTGAGGATGCCGGGCTTGGCCTGGATTTGGCGGCGCACCTCGCGCACCACGGCGCCGGCGGCGTTGCCGACGGCGTCCATGCCGAAGGCGGTGAACAGGTAGGGCAACAGGCCGCCGATGAACATGCCGATGATGACCTGCGGATTCATCAGGTCGAAGGCGATGGTCTTCTGCTCGAGGATGTACTTCAGCTCCTCGACGTAGGAGCCGAACAGGACCATGGCGGCGAGGCCGGCCGAGGCAATGGCATAGCCCTTGGTGACGGCCTTCATGGTGTTGCCGACGGCGTCGAGCTCATCGGTGATCTTGCGCACGTCCTCGGGCAGGCCGGACATGACGGCGATGCCGCCGGCGTTGTCGGTGATCGGGCCGAAGGCGTCGAGCGAGATGATGATGCCGGAGAGGCTGAGCATGGAGACGACGGCGATGGCGATGCCGTAGAGGCCGGCGAGGTCCCAGCAGAGCCAGATCGAGGCGGCGATGGCCAGCACCGGCAGCAGGGTGGCGTGGTGGCCGACGCTGATGCCAGCGATGATGTTGGTGGCGTGACCGGTCTCCGAGGCCTTGGCGATGCGGCGCACCGGACCGTGGGCGGTCGAGGTGAAGTAGTTGGTGATCCAGACAACGACGAAGGTCATGACGAGACCGACCAGGGCGCAGTAGAATAGGGCGTCGGCGGAAACCGTCTTGCCGGCCATGACGACGGGTTCGGCGAACATGGCGCCGGTGGCCCACTTGAACAGGCCGGCGGAAACGACGCCAGCGACGGCGACGCCGCTGACCAGCGAGGCGGTCGGCTTCTGCTTGACGAAGTTGACCCAGCCGATGCCGAGCAGGGAGGAGAGGATGGACAGGCCGCAGAGGATGAAGGGATAGACCAGCACCGCGTGGTTGCCTTCCGGGCCGGTGAGGTGGCCGACCAGGATGCCGCCGATGAGCGAGACGGCGTAGGTTTCAAAGACGTCGGCGGCCATGCCGGCGCAGTCGCCGACGTTGTCACCGACGTTGTCGGCGATGGTGGCGGGGTTGCGCGGGTCGTCCTCGTTGAGGTTTTGTTCGATCTTGCCGACGAGGTCGGCGCCGACGTCGGCGGCCTTGGTGTAGATGCCACCGCCGAGACGGGCGAAGACGGAGATCAGCGAGCTGCCGAGCGCCAGGCCGACGAGGGAGTCGATGGCCGCGCGCACGCCAGCCATTTTTTCGACGATCAGGTAGAAGACGCCCACCGAGAGCAGGCCGAGGGCGACGACGAGCAGGCCGGTGACGGCGCCGCCGTTGAAGGCGGCCTTCAGGGCGCCATGGGAATCCTTGCTGGCGGCCTGGGCGGTGCGCACGTTGGCGCGCACGGCGATCATCATGCCGATGTAGCCGGCCACCATCGAGCAGACCGCGCCGACCACGAAGCCGGCCGAGGTCATGCCGTCACGGGCATACCAGACGACGAAGAAGATGACGACCGCGATCAGACTGACCGCGCGGATCTGGCGGTTGAGGTAGGCCTTGGCACCCTCCTGAAT
>CANNUR010000317.1 GCA_947523045.1 uncultured Prosthecobacter sp. | reverse complement strand
ACACCCCGGCCAGTGACACCCCGGCCAGTGACACCCCGGCCAGTGACACCCCGGCCAGTGACACCCCGGCCAGTGACACCCCGGCCAGTGACGTTCCCGTCACGGCGTCTTTGCCAACGCCCAAAAAGTCAGGCAAACGACGTGCGAACGCCGAGACGGAAACCGAACTCGGCCTGATTCTCGAGTCACCGGCCGCCAAACCCGAGCCCCAGCCGGAGCAGGCCGCAGAAGCTGCCCCGGCCGCCGCCCCGCAGACAGCCACCGCCCCGGTGCAACCTCTGACCACCTGGAATGCCGGTCGTGGTCTGACGCCCGACCAGGGCCTCTACCGCAACCAGTATTTCCGCGAGACCGAGTGCTTTGAATGCGGCCAGCGCGCCCAGGTCAGCCGCGCCGTGCGCAGTGTCGCCTGCAGCCGCTGTGGCGCCACGATCCCGCTGGACGACATCGAGATCCGCCACCCGGTCCAGCGCGCGATCCGCACCCGCGGCGATGTCATGATCCGCCGCAGCGGCATCGTCACGGCCGACCAGCTGGAATGCAAGGACCTGCGCTGCTACGGCCTGCTCGAAACCAACGTCAAGGCCAGCGGCGACGTCATCCTGCGCACCCGCGGCACCCTGCTTGGCGCCATCCAGTGCCGGCGCCTGCTCATCGAAAAGGGCTCCGACGTCACCTTCCTCAACGAGGTGCACGCCCAGCAGATCGAGGTGCATGCACGCGTCACCGGCTCCCTCGTCGCCAGCAGTTCCCTGCTCATCGGCGCCACCGGCGCGGTGAACGGCGATGTCACCGCCAGTTCCGTCTCGATTCAGCCCGGCGGTGAACTGAACGGCGCCATGAACATCGTGCGCGCCAAGCCGACCCTGTGACGGGAGCCTAGAGCCTGGAGGCACCGATGTTGGTGCCAATTGTTCCTTGTTCCCCACTCCCCGCCCTCCGCCCGCCAACTTTGGGTTGCACGACACGCGAAACCGGCTTTGGAACTCTCCCACCCCCACCCCCACCCCCACCCCACTTCCCCATGTCCGACATCGCCCTCGCCCGAGGTGAAAAGTTTCTCCAGGAAAACGCCGCCAAGGAAGGCGTCGTCACCACCGCCAGCGGCCTGCAATACAAGATCGTCCGCGAAGGCGAAGGCCGCCACCCCACCGCCAGCGACACCGTTGTCGTTCACTACCGAGGCACGCTGATCGACGGCACCGAGTTCGACAGCTCTTACAAGCGCGGTGAACCGATCGAGTTCCCGCTCAACCGCGTCATTGCCGGCTGGACCGAAGGCGTGCAGCTCATGCAGGAAGGCGCCGAGTTCCGCTTCTTCATCCCATCCAAGCTCGCCTATGGCTCGCGCGGCGCCGGCCGTGTCATCGGTCCGAACGAGGCGCTCATCTTCGACGTCGAGCTGCTCGAGGTGGTCTGATCCGGCCTTGCCAACCGCGCCCACCGGCGCATTCGTATCCCGTCCATGGCCATCAAGATCGACCCCTCGCTGCACAAGGAGAAGAAGCCGGACTGGATCCGCGTGAAACTGCCGCGTGACCCGGTCTTTTGGAGCACCAAGGCGCTGGTCGCCGACCTCAAGCTGCACACCGTCTGCGAGGAGGCCCAGTGCCCGAACCGCTGGGAGTGCTGGAGCCAGGGCACGGCCACCTTCATGATCGCCGGTGACCGCTGCACTCGCGCCTGCGGGTTCTGCGCGGTGAAGACGGCCAAACCCTTCGCCCTTGAGGCCGATGAACCGCAGCGCGTCGCCGAGGCCACCAAGCGCCTCGGCCTCAACCACATCGTCATCACCGCGGTGGCGCGCGATGATGTCGCCGACGGCGGCGCCGAGCATTTTGCCCGCACCATCGAGGCGGTGCGCGAGGCCGTGCCCGGCATCACCATTGAGATTCTCGTGCCGGACTTCAACGGCAAGGACGACGCCCTCGAGGTGGTCATGAAGGCCCGCCCGCACATCTTCAACCACAACCTGGAAACGGTCGAACGCCTGACGCCGCTCGTCCGCAGCCGCGCTCAGTACAAGCGCAGCCTGCACGTGCTCAAGCGCGCCAAGGAAATGGCCGCCGAGGCTGGCACCAAGTGCGCCACCAAGAGCGGTCTCATGCTCGGCCTGGGCGAAACCGAACCGGAACTGTTCCAGGCCATGGACGACCTGCTCGAACACGGTGTCACCGTGCTCACCCTTGGCCAGTACCTGCGCCCCTCGGAACAGCACCTGCCGGTCGTTGAGTACGTCCACCCCGACACCTTCGAGAACTACAAGCAGATCGCCCGCAACAAGGGCTTCCGCCACGTCGCCAGCGCACCGCTCGTGCGCAGTTCCTACCACGCCGCGGATTTCAAGCCGGAACTGGATTTGTAGAACGGTTCTCGGTTCTCGGTTCTCGGTTCGAGGTTTGCCGGTGTGGAGGAGCAATTCTACCAAGGAAGCCACGGGCCCGGCGCAGCGGGGCGCTACCGCCGTCATTCGTCCTTTGTCATCGCCCGCCATACCAGCGGCAGACGTTTTTCGATCAGGTTCCTGCCCACCGCAGGCAGGCCCTCCGCAAGCAGCCGCACGTTGACGGTGTCCTCGCGCTCCAACTGCCCGGGCAGGCGGCCATACTTGAAGTCGCGGTCCAGCCCGCCGTCGGGCGCCCTTTCGATCGCGGTTGATGCAGGGTTGGGAACCGAAAGGTAAAACGCGTGCTGTTTTTGCCGACAGCTTTCGCCGGACTTGAGGCGCAACCCGGCGCGCGCGAGTTCGCGGAAGAGTTCACGCGCCGTCCACTCGGCCGGATCCACGTAGGTGAGGTGGTTGCTCAGCAGCGGCGCAAAGGCCGGGTCGGCACGCAGGGCGGCAAAGGCGGCATCGAGTTCGGTGCGTGCCAGCGGGTAGTGCGTGCAGCCGAGCACGAGCGTGCCAAGTTTCTGCCCGGGCTGCTCACGTCTCAAGGTCTCCAGCAGCGCCCGCGCCTCCTGCGCGGCGCAGTCGGCGACACTTTGGGGAAAGGCAGGATCGCCTTCGATCACCCCCGCGAGAGCAGCACTGCCATGCTGGGCCACCGCCGGTATGGCACGACCCGCACGCCCCAAGGTGCCCTCGATCAGCCGCGGATAGGCACCACTGGCGCAGGTGCCGACCGTGGCCAGCACGCCCACCGCTTCAGGGCGGTCGCCCGCGGCGAGCACACCGCGCGCGCCGGCCTCGACCACCCCCACCACGATCACCGGCAGTCCCCAGGCACGAAAGGCCGCACGCAGATCCTCCAGGCCATAGGCGGTGGCGGTGTTGCAGGCGATGACC
>CANNUR010000316.1 GCA_947523045.1 uncultured Prosthecobacter sp. | reverse complement strand
ACTATGGCGCCTGGGATCCGCGGCCGACCGGTGGACCGCCGCGGCCGCGCGGTGGGGTGGGGCTGGCCGTGCTGCCGCGCGATCGCTTCGGGGCCTTGTCGGTCGATCTCGCGCGCGAGGGGCCGGGCGATTACCAACTGCCGCAGATCACCGCCGAGCTCGTCACCGCGCCGGTTGCGGCGGTGCGGCCGGATTTTTTCCTCAATGCCGAGGGTCTGGGGCCGGAGGCGGCGCTGCGGGTGGAACTGCTCGATGAGCAGGAGCGGCCGCTGGCCGGGTACGCCGGGAGTGAGGCCGCCGTGGTGCGGACCAGTGGTTTTCAGACACCGGTGCGCTGGCCGGGCGCTGCAGGCCTGCCGGGTCGCGTGCGCGTGCGGATCGTTTTCGAAGGCGCCCGCCGCGGCGACATCCGCCTGAGTGCCATTTATCACCGACCCTGAATCGCCGGAGCAAGCCGGGACTGGCCATTGGGGCGGCAGTGGCTACTCATGCCGGGCTTGGCGCAAGCCGCAGTGGACAAGGGTGAGCAAGGCGGGCTAGGCTGGCCGCCGATGGCCCGCGCCTCCTTGGTTCCCGATTTTCTGCACCTGCTGCGCGGGGGGCTGCTGGCTGTGCCGGTGGCGGTGGCGGCGGGATCGGCCAGCGCGTTTTTCCTGTGGGCGCTAGATGCGGTCACCCGCCTGCACTGGCAGCATCCGCGTCTGCTCTGGCTGCTGCCGGTGGCGGGGGTTGTCGTCGGCTGGCTCTACCACCGGCTCGGCAAGGATTCCGACAAGGGCAACAACCTGCTCATCGACGAGATTCATGAACCCGGTGGCGGTGTGCCGGCGCGCATGGCGCCGCTGGTCCTGCTCGGCACGCTGGCCACCCACCTCTGCGGCGGCTCGGCCGGGCGCGAAGGCACGGCCGTGCAGATGGGCGGCAGTCTCGCCGGCCTGTTCGCACGCTTGTTCCGGCTCGGCCGGGAAAACCGCCGCCTGATGCTGCTCTGTGGCATCGCCGCCGGCTTCGGCTCGGTCTTTGGCACCCCGCTCACCGGCGCGATCTTTGCCATGGAGGTTCTGGTCATCGGGCGCCTGCAGTACGATGCCCTGCTGCCGGTGCTGGTGGCGGGCATCGTCGGCGATGCCACCTGCTCGGCCTGGGGCGTGCATCACACCGTGTATCATCTCGATGCCGCTTTGGCCGCCGGTGCGCCTGCGCCGCTGCAGGCTTCGCTGCTGGCCAAGGCAGCCCTGGCCGGCATCGCCTTCGGGTGGGCGGGGCGTCTGTTCTCGCGACTCACCCACGACCTGCAGCGCGGCTTCACCCGGCTGGTGCCGCTCGCGCCGCTGCGGCCAGCTCTGGGCGCGCTGGTCGTCATCGCCCTCGTCAGTCTCGCCGGCACCCGCGATTACCTGGGTCTCGGCGTCGAGACGGCGCCGGGCGGCCAGGTCTCCATCACCGCCGCCTTCCAGGCCGGCGGTGCCGAACCCTTCAGCTGGCTGTGGAAGACGGTTTTCACCGCGGTCACGCTCGCCAGCGGCTTCAAGGGCGGCGAGGTGACACCGTTGTTTTTCATCGGTGCCACCCTCGGCCACAGCCTTGGCCTGCTGATGGGCGAACCGGTGGCCCTGTTCGCCGCCCTCGGCTTTCTCGCCGTCTTCGCCGGCGCCGCCAACACGCCGCTCGCCTGCACGGTCATGGGCATCGAACTGTTTGGCGGCGAATACACGGTCTGTTTCGCGGTCGCCTGCTTCACGGCCTACCTCGCCAGCGGGCACTCCGGCATCTACGGGGCCCAGCGCCTCGGTGTGCCCAAGAAGGCCGTGTCTGCGGATCTGCACGGCCGCCCGCTGCGGGAAGTGGGGGGGAGGGATGAGGGATGACGGTTTGAGGCAGGCGCGCGGGATCTTGCTTCTGGTTCAGGGGCTGGCGGCCGAGTCGCATCCCGAGGTCGCCCAGGCCCTGACACTGCTGCGGACGGAATGGCAGCGTGCCCGTCCCCGCTGGTAGGGAGCCGCCGTGCGCGCGGGAGGGCAACGCGCGCATCTCGGCGAGCTTCGGCGTTTGCGGATACCCGCCGAGTCAGCCGATCTTGTTGTTCAGATCGTCGAGCGTGATGAACCGCACGTTGGGTTTCGCTTCCGCCGCCAAAGCATGGCCGCAAGAGAGCGCAGAGATCGCAAGAAGTGTCAGGTGAGATTTCACCGGCCTGATTCTGTTGCATCCAGCCCGCCGCGTCTTGGCAAGATGGTCGGCGCAAGGTGAGCGAACGGCACAACGAAAGAGTGGTGCAGCCGTCTCGGCTGCTGGTGCCCTTGAGATGCTCATTGACTGTCGGCGCGGTCACCTGAAACAGCTCCGCCATCAGCGCCTAGGAAAGTCAGAGCGTCTCGCCTTCAAACTGGCACTGAACACGCGTCCGGCCATCCTCGGTCTGGGAGAGGATGAGGGAGGATTGCGGTGGGCTTGACTCAGTCATGTGATTTGCTCTGCAATTATCATCAGCTGCTTGCATTGCGGCGTCGAATTTCGGCAAGAAGTTTTGAGATTGGCGGATTGGTTTCATCGACTGGGATGACCGGATTGTCGTCTTCCTGAATTGTCACCGAGTCCTGATCGCCAACACCAATCTGCCATGCGTTCCGAATGGTCAGTTCTCGCTTCCTGATTACCGATTGAAAGTTGACTTCAGCGCCGCCGCCATCGCAGTTCGCCCACGTAAGACCAAACTTTCCGCAGCGTTGAAATAGAGCCAAGAATCTAGACAAGTTCTGTGAACTCGTCGGCTCCATTGTTTTCATTCGAGACATCATAGTGTAGAACTTGGGCTTGGATAATGGCGAACTGCGTTTGGGATTTCCTGAAACTGCGATCCGATAAGCGTGTGGATTCGCCCTGCTAATGCCCTTGATCACAACAATCCTGACACGCTCTTCGATGTCGTCATTTCCAAGATCAGCCTGCCAATGAGCAAATATTCTCCGGGCTGCATCGGCTCCTTCGAATGCAAGCGCGAGTATCGGCATACCTCCTTGGAATGTGTCGATAGCAAAGGCCGCCCCCTTCCACTTGGCCGCATCCCAGTCGGCGGCTGAGATCAGGGAATCAACTTCGATGTCATTCTGATGAGCATCTTCAATAGCCGGACCGGAATCGTTATCATTTGCCGACCCCATAGCCGTAGGATGCGCTTGTTGGGCATGTTTGACATTCGGCTGCCATTGTATCGCCCTTCTCAAAGGAAAAGGATTCTCCGAGCCGTCCACCCAAGAAGCCAGAGTCATCTAGGCTTTGTCACCAAGAACATTCGAGAGAGC
>CANNUR010000315.1 GCA_947523045.1 uncultured Prosthecobacter sp. | reverse complement strand
CCCCTGCACCGCGACCACGCCCTCGGCGAGGCCGCTGCGGCCGGCCTGCGCGACTGGCGCGATGCACCGCCGCTCATCATCGATGAGTCCGACGGTTCGCTCGATGACCTGCCGCGCGCGCTCGATCTCGGCTACCACGGCACCAGCCACAAGAACTGCAAGGGCGTCGTCAAAAGCCTCGCCAACGCCGCCCTGCTGCGCGTGCGCGCCCCGCACCTGTCGCGCCCGCCCATCCAGAGCGCCGAAGACCTCGTCAACGTCGGCCCGGTCGCCCTGCTCCAGGATCTCGCCGTCGTCGCCGCGCTCGGCATCCCGCACGTCGAACGCAACGGCCACCACTACTTCCGCGGCCTGTCCATGCACACGCCCGAACTCCAGGACGCCCTGCTCGCCCGTCACCCCGGCCTCTACGAACGCCATCCGCAGGGGTTCGCCGCCCTCGCCATCCATCAGGGTCGCCTCGACCTGCGCAGCGTCAATTCCGCCCCCTTCGGCTGCGGCCTCGACCTCGACACCACCGCGTTCACACCGCTGAACGACTGGATCAAGGCCGGCGGACTCGCGGAGTTGGGGGGAGTTTGAAGTTTCAGGTTTCAGGTTTCAAGCGGCCGCGCGTGGACTGCGGCTCCATCTCCCATCTCCGGCGGCGCAGCCGCCTCACCTTCCCCGTTGCACGGCAAACCTCGCCAGACAGCGATCACGCTCGGTGGCGTGATCGACGATGGGCAGCGGGTATCCCGGGGCGATCGACCGGCCATCGGTCGGCGCTTCGTGAAAGCGTTCGGGTGAGACGTCGCGCAGTTCCGGCACCCAGGTCTTGATGTAAGTGCCGAGCGGATCATGGCGCTTGGTCTGCGTCCACGGATTCTGGATGCGGAAATAGGGCGCGGCATCGGCACCGGTGCCGGCACTCCACTGCCAGCCGCCGTTGTTGCTGGCGTTTTCGCCATCGACCAGGTGCTGCATGAAGAAACTCTCGCCGCGCTTCCAGTGACCGTGCAGGTCCTTGGTCAAAAACATTGCCGTGATCATGCGCAGCCGGTTGTGCATGAAACCGGTCGCCAGCAACTGGCGCATGCCGGCATCGACGATCGGAAACCCGGTGCGTCCCTGGCTCCAGGCCTCGAAATGCTCGTCCGTGCCCGGCCAGGGCATGCCGCGGAACTCGGGATTGAACTCCTCCTCGAAGACATCGGGGTAATGCCAGAGGATCGCCAGATAAAACTCCCGCCAGGCCAGCTCCTTGATGTAAGTCTCCACCGACACCCGCGCGCTCGCCGGCGCGTCAGGCGTCAGACTGCCAAGGCAGCGGTGATGGATCTCGCGGATCGACAGCAACCCGAAGCGCAGGTCCTGGCCGAGGCGTGAGGTGGTCGTGCCCGCCGGGATGTCGCGCTCCTGCTTGTAGCGATGCAGGGCGCCGCCCTCGATGAAATGCTTCAAGCGCGCCCTTGCGGCCCGTTCCCCCGGCTCGGGGATCGCCGCCGTGCAGGCCGGCAAGTTCCAGTCGGCCAGACCCGGCAGCGGCAGGCTGGGCACGGTCGGTGCCGGCCCGAGGCTCGTGGGCCGACCGCGCGGCAGGGTCTTGTCCTGCGCCAGCCAGCTCTTCGAATACGGCGTGTAAACGCGGTAGGGGCCGCCGCTGCCGGTCAGCACCTCCTCCGGCTCATGCATCACACGATCCTTGAAATCGCGACAGGCCACGCCGAGCCGGGCGCAGACCGCGCGCAGCTTGGCTTCCATGGCACGACCGTAGGGATCGTAGTCGCGGTTGAAATGCACCGCACTGGCGCCGGTCTCGACGATGAGCTTCTCCAGCTCCACATCGGCCCGACCGCGCCGCAGGATCAGTCGACTGCCGAGCGACTCGAGATTCTTCGCCAGCGAGTCCAGACAGCCGCAGAGGAACTGCTGGCGGATCGGCCCCGTCCAATCATGCGCGTTTTGCCAGTCGCTCAGCACATACACCGGCACCACCTGCGCCCCACCCTGGGCCGCCGCCAGCAGGGCGGGATTGTCGGTGAGGCGGAGATCGCGGCGGAACCAGTGCAGAACAACGTCAGGCATGGAGGTGCATACGCGGCGCGGCGCGCGACGGCGACAGCCCTTTTCCGGCAAAACCGGCCGGCCACCGACGTTTCCGCGCCATGCGTGCCTTGCTCCTTGCCCTGCTCACCGCCGCCCTGCCGGTCGCGGCGGCCGAGAAATGGAACCTGCTCTTCCTCACCACCGACGACATGAGCTGCGACTCCGTCGGTGCCTGGGGCTGCAAGCTGGCCGACACCACCCCGCACCTCGACCGCCTCGCCGCCCGTGCCCTGCGCTTCAACCATGCCTTCGTCCAGGTCGGCAACTGCATGCCCTCGCGCAACGTCATGGGATCGGGTCGCTACCCGCACAACAACCGCGTCGAAGGCTTTTACCAAATCAAGGACCCCGACTACCCCGTGCTGGCCGACCTCATGAAGGCCGGCGGCTGGTTCACCGGCATCCGCGGCAAGGTCCCGCATGCCACGCCCTACTCGCCCTATCCCGGCTGGGATGCCGTGCTCGACACCCTGCCGGACGGCCAGCGCGCCCATATCAAGAACCCCGCCTCCTACCACGCCTGTGTGCAGGACGGCATCGCCCGCGCCAAGGCCGACCAAAAGCCCTTCTTCCTCAACATCAACATCTCCGATCCGCACAAGCCCTTCTACAATGAGAAGGGCCGGGGCGATCCCCATGTGCCCAGCCGCGTCTTCAGCGCCAACGAGGTGCCCGTGCCCGGTTTCCTGCCCGACGACCCCGAGGTGCGCGCCGAGCTGGCCCTCTACTACTCCTCCGTGCGCCGCGCCGACGACTGCGTGGGCCAGGTGCTGCGCGCCCTTGAGGAAGCCGGCGAGCTGGAGCGCACCGTCATCCTCTTCCTCTCCGACCATGGGATGCCCCTGCCCTTCGCCAAAACCCAGCTCTACTACCACAGCACGCGGACGCCGATGATGGTCGTCTGGCCCGGCGTCACCCGCCCCGGCGCGGTCGATGACGAGCACCTCGTCTCCGCCGTCGATCTGCTGCCCACCCTGCTCGATGTCTTCGGCCTGCCCCACCCCGACGGCCTGGACGGCCGCAGCTTCGCGCCCGTGCTGCGCGGCGAAAAACAGGACGGTCGCGACTACCAGAAAAGCTCGGCAACGGACACCCTCAGTCCCCAACCACTCAACACAACCCGCATAAGCCGGGCTTATCCCGCTGCGCGGGCTCCGCAGCTTGGCTGCGCCCATCAGAATGCCACTTGCGCGGCGGGGCGTTGTTCAACCATGGGTGCATTTGCTGGCTCCGCTTCGCTCCGCAGCAATG
>CANNUR010000314.1 GCA_947523045.1 uncultured Prosthecobacter sp. | reverse complement strand
GCCCAGGACACCAGTAATCCTCACCATGACCGCACCATTGATGGCCGTGGTGGTGATGATGATTGCCGCAGAAGCGCTGGCACAGGTGCATGACCGCAGCGCGTGCGGTGGACGCGGCCTTGTCGGCCACAAAAGCAGCCTGTGCAGGCATGGCAAAAGCAGCGACAAGCGTCAGAGCGAGCACAGCACCCGTGACGGTGGCCGTGCGTGAGAGGTTCCTGAGTGACTTCATAGCATGTTGTTTTTGACGGGTTGAATGACTGCCTGGAAAATTTGAACGCAAGCAGTGCGGACTCCGACGGTGCTCGCGCCGCACTATTCAACCGCGTGAGATATTTTGCAGAAAACCAGAGGGGTTTGTTTGGGGGAGTGGAGTTGCATTCCTTGAACGAGAATCTCGGCTGCAAGCTGGCAACAAACCCACCATGAAAACACTGCTCAACATCCTCATCATCGCCGCACTCGCCACCACGTCCGCGTTTGCGGATGCCAAAGTCAAAGCCGGCCCGCGCAAAGGCCTCATCCTCGACCTCGGCGTCAAGCAAGCCGAGTTCTTCGTCGAAAAAGACCGCAGCATCAGCATCGCCGTCTATGACGCCGCACTGAAAGCCCAGCCCGCCAGCACCGAAGTCATCACCGCCACCGCTGAAGCCTCCAGCGGCAAGGCCAAACTGGTCTTCGAGGTCAAAGACGGCAAACTGGTTTCCACCACCAAGCTCCCTGATGGCGAAGGATATCAAGTCGTCGTCCAGGCTCAAGCCGCCCCTGATGCCAAAAAGAAAAACTTCCGCATCAAGCTCCTCCTCTACACCTGCAAAGGGTGCAGCAACCCCGAATACGCTTGCACCTGCGAGGATCATTAAATGCACTTGGCAGGTCCGACGAAGAAGCGTGCGATGGTTGAGGGAGCTATGTCCGTCCCCATCGCAAGTTCTTGAGTTCCGCGCGCAGCACGGGTTCGCCGGCGCGTGCGGTGATCAGCAGGTAATTGTCCTCGCGGGCGTGGAAGGCGGATTTCGGGTCCTTGTAGAGGTCGCCCGTGCCCTTCAGGCAGGTGTTGCGGCCGATCTCAGGCCAGGCGCGACTCGATGTCGCGCTCCAGCCAGGTCCAGAGGGCGTCGAGCGAGGCGCGCACGCGGGTCTTGGCGGCGGCCAGTTCCTCGGGCGACAGGCGCGCGCCCTCGGCCGGCAGTTGGCGGGCGAACATGTAGTACTTGATCTTCGGCTCGGTGCCTGAGGGGCGCACGGCGAAGCTGCGGCCGTCGGCGAGGTCGACGAACAGCATCTTCTCGGTGGCGACCGCTTCGCCTTCCTCGTCGACATGGCCGGGCTTGCGGAAATCGCGCACGCTGACGACGGTGCTGCCATCGACCTCGGCGGGCGGCTGCGCGCCGTAGCTGTCGGCGAGCTTGGCGATCTTGGCGGCACCGCTGGCGCCCTCGAAGACCTTGCTCTGGTTGACCTCAAGGAAGTAGCCGAACTCGGCATACACCTCGTCGAGCAGGCCGGCCACCGTCAGGCCGCGGCTGGCGGCGTAGGCGGCGAGTTCGGCGAACATGACGACGGCGCCGTTGCCATCCTTGTCGCGGCTGAAGTCATCGCCCATGTAGCCGTAGCTCTCCTCGCCACCGAAGACGAGGAACTTGCTGTGGGCGAGGCGGGCGGCGCGCGATTCGGCGGCGTCGAGGTCGCGGTATTTGGCGCGAATCTGCTCCGGCAGGGCGGCCTCGTACTTGGCGAGCTTGGCGCTGATCCACTTGAAGCCGGTGAGGGTGTTGACGCAGCCGACGCCGAAGCGGGCGGCGAGGGCGTCCTGCAGCGGGCTGGTGACGAAGGTCTTGAGCAGCACGGCGTTGCCGCGGTTGGTCTCGTTGAGGATGCCGAGGTCGAACATCGTGCGCAGGCGGTACCAGGCCATCAGCGAGCCGGTCTGGTTGCCGGTGAGCAGGGTCATGCGGCCGTCCGCATCGCGCACGCCGACGCCCATGCGGTCGCAGTCGGGATCGGTGCCGATGATGATGTCGGCGCCCTCGCGGTCGGCGAGGTCGACGGCCATCTTCAGGGCTGAGGCGTTTTCCGGGTTGGGCGACTTGACGGTGGGGAAGCGGCCGTCGCGGACGTCCTGCTCGGGCACGGTAAGGAAGCTGAAGCCGAGTTTTTTCAGCAGCACGGGCACGAGCACGCCGCCGGTGCCGTGCAGGGCGGTGTACACGATCTTGAGTTTCTTCGCCGCCTCGTCGCGCAGCAGCTCGGGGCGCAGCATCATGGTTTCGACGCGGGCCAGGTACTGGGCGTCCATGGCCTCGCCGAGCATCGTGATGCGGCCCTGCTGGTCGATCGGCAGCGGCGTGTAGGCCTCGTCCTTCAAGGCATTGACCTCGGCGATGATGCCGCTGGCGTGCGGTTCGACGATGCCGGCGCCGTCGCTGAAGTTGACCTTGTAGCCGTTGTCATGCGGCGGGTTGTGGCTGGCGGTGAGCATGACGCCGGCGTCGGCGCGCAGCTGGCGCACGGCGAAGCTCATCTCGGGCGTCGCCCGGCAGCCGTCGAACAGATAGACGTCGGCGCCGTTTTCGATCGCGATCTGGGCGCAGCGACGGGCGAACTCCGGCGAGAACATCCGGGTGTCGTGGCTGAAGACAATCGCCGGCTTGCCGGCGAGGCCGGCCTTGGCGCGCCAGGCCTTGCAGTAGGCGACCAGACCGCGGGTGGCTCGGCCGACGTTGTAGAAGTTCATTGCATTGGTGCCGACGCAGGGATGGTCGGGCTGCGCGTCCCCGGCGGTCGCGCCGCGCTCGGCGCGGGTGACGATGCGGCCGATGGTGCGGCCGCGCAGGCCGCCGGTGCCGAATTTCAGGGCCTGGTAGAAGCGGTCGTTGAGTTCCTCCCAGGCGCCCGCCGCGGCGAGTTCCTCGATGCTGGCGCGGTACACCGGGTTGGTGCCGGCGGCGAGCAGGGCCAGGATGTTGTCGTGGCTGGACTTCAGGAGCTGACCGGCGTCAGCAGCGGCTTGGAGGGAAACTTCGAGCGACATGGCGGCCCGAGAATAACGCCGCACGGCCGCTGCGCAATGGCGCGGGTGAGGCGATTTTTGTAGCCTGGGCAGGAGGGCGGCCTTTTGCCGGGAAAGCGCCTTTGAGGGAGCTGGCTCGGGTCGGCCCCTGACGTGCGGCGGGGAAGGGGTGCAAGGGGTGCCGGCGGTTCTACCGGGTCAGCTCGCCAAGCATTTCCACCAGGGCGTCGACCATCTTCACCGAGGCGTCGAGCTGCACCTTGTTGACGCCGATCGACGTCTCGTAGCCGCCGAGCTTGTGCTGGGCGGGTGTCGGCAGGTAGCCGTGCGAGCCGTTGGCGATG
>CANNUR010000313.1 GCA_947523045.1 uncultured Prosthecobacter sp. | reverse complement strand
CATGGCGGTGATGGATTCACGGGCATTGCACCTGAATCCGTCTCTGCATGCCAGCCATTTTTGCGCCAAAGTGAGAGGGATTCGTCTCCGCCCGCATGCGCCGCATCCGCCGCAGGGCCGCGAGATCCAGTTCGACGCGCAGCACTTGGCTGCCGCTGTCCTGGATCCCGCCTTCCAGCCAGCGGAGTGCGGTGCGGAAGACGTGCTGGGAGGGGCCATACCAGGCTGCGCGCCCCAGGTTCTCATCGATCAGTTCTGAGGCGGCCCGGCCGGTGAGGTGGGCGACGCCAACATGGCAGCCGAGTTCGACGGCGCGCGCCGAGGCGCAGCGGTCGACGCGTTCGACGCCGAGCACGGTCTCGGTGGCGCTGGGGCAGAGAATCAGATCGACGTTGCGTCCGCGCAGGCGGGCTGCGAGTTCCGGGATTTCAATGTCGAGGCAGATCAGCACCGCGACCCGCCACTCACCAAAGGACCAGAGCCGGATGCAGTGGCCCGGGTGGAAGGCTTTTTCCCAGGGGGTCAGATGCAATTTGTCCTGATGGATCCAGGTCGCGCCGGTGTAGATGAGGGCGCGGTTGCGCAGACCGCCGCGCTGCAGGGCGGGGCAGGTGCCCAGAACGACACCTTTGCCCGGGCGCGTGAGTTGGTACTGCAACTCCGGCAGCAGGTCGTTCCAGAAAAGCCGGGCGACCCTCTCGAGGCCTGATGAGCCGGTGGCGGGCGGCAGCAGGGGTTCCAGACCGAGCCAGAGAAACTCCGGCAGCAACACCAGATCGGCACCGTCGTCCCAGCAGGTCTGCACACGCTTGGCGACAGTTTCGGCGTAGGCGGCGGGGGAGTCGGCTGAAAGGCCTGGATCGTAGGTGACGAGGTCGAGGATCACGCTTCATGAATGGCGGATGCGCCCCGCCTTGCACGGGAAAAGTACGCGCGGGTCCGGCTTTGCGGGTTGAGAAGGGGGCGTTGCAGGCCTATTTCAGAGGTCACTGACCCACGGAATGAACCGCGACTCCCAACCGCCCCTCGTCGTCTTCCCGCCCAGGCATCTCGTCGTGGCGGTGGATTTTTCGCTGTGCAGTTCGGGAGCGAGCCGCGCCGCGTTGAGGCTCGCCCGGCTCTTCGGGGCGGAGCTGAGTTTTGTGCATGTTCTGTCGCCGGTGGCCGAGGATCCGGAGGTGGTGTTGAACTGGGGGGACTACCCTGAGCGGCGCCGCGCCGCGGCCGAGGTCCGGCTGCAGCAGTGGTGCGTTGAGCATGCCGGCGGCCTGGCGGCGCGAACGAGGGTTTTGGAGGGGAGGCCTTGTGCCACTCTTCTGGAGTGGTTGTCGGCGACCGAGGCGCCGCTGCTGCTGGTGGGGCGCCGTGGTTGGAGCTCGGGCTTGGATGGTGAACGACTGGGCAGCATTGTGTTGCGCCTGCTTCGTCATGCCAGTTGCCCGGTCTGGGTGACGGACGAGGAGGAGCCGGCGGCGACTGAGCTGCCGAAAGCCCTGCTGCTGGCGACGGACTATTCTCCGGCGGCGGAGGTGGCTGTGCCGGTGGCGGCGGCTCTGGCTGTGAAACTGGCGGTATCCCTGATCGTGACCAACGTTCAGGAGGCGATGGCCCTGCCTGGTCAGCGGGAGTATGCCCGCCATGAGGTTGAGATCGAAGCCCGGCGTGCGCAGGCCGCGGCGGAGCTTGAAGCCTGGCGGGCGGAGCATTTGGGGGCGCTGGTGGAGTGCTCTGCGGAATCTTTGGAGGGCACGCCGGCGCGGGCCCTGTGTCGTGCGGCGACACGCTGGCAGGCGGGAGGCATTGTTTTGGCAAGCCGAGGTCGGACGAACTGGGTGCAGGCGTTGTTGGGCAGCACGGCGGAGCGAGTGGCTGAGAATGCGCCCTGCCCGGTGCTGGTTGTGCCGGTGCCGGTGGCTACTGCAGGAGCTTGAAACCGCCGTTGCGGCGGATCAGCTGGCGCTGGGTGGCACAATTTGTGGCCGGATGACCGCGACCTGGAGCGGTTCCAGGGCAGTCTTCAGGCGCGCAAACATGGCCTCGTCCTCGTAAGTGCCGACGATGGCGCCGCCACTGCCGGTGAACTTGGCGCTGGCGCCGCAGTCACGGGCTGCCTCCACCATTTCCAGATTGCCCGGGCTGAGCTTGTAGAGGCGGCGGCGCGCACGCGCTGCGCCAGGCTGGCCCAGTGATACATGGCGCTGACCACCTCGCGCTCGCCGCGGTTCCAGCGGCCGCGGATGTCGTTGTGGAAAACCTCGGTGCCCTCGCTCAGGCGGGTGGTGTAAGCGACGTACAACTGCGGCAGCAGGGCCGGTTCGAGTTCCTCGTACAGTCCGTGGCCGAGTTTCTCAAGGGCGGCGCGGTTGAAGTCCATGAAGACCGCGCCCTCATAAGCTTGAATAACGCGGTCCTGCAGGCCGGCGGGGATGCCCAACTCGTCGTTCTCGACGCTCAGCACCAGGCTGGGCAGCAAGGCCTTGGGAAGGGTGATCCCGTAAAACTGCATCAGTGCCCGCCAGCAGGCAGTGATGATGGCGCTGGAGCCGGCCATGCCGACCTGGGGGGGGATGTTGCTGGCGTAGCGAAGGGTGAAATTGCGCCCGTGCAGGGGCAGCCCCTGCTGGGCGCAGTGGTCGAAAAAACGTTTCACGCTCGCCTTGAGCAGGCGGATGCCACCGTAGTAGCCAAACTGGCGGACGTCGCGCGCCAGGTCCTCGATGCTGGCAAAAACCGAGTGATCGCGTTCGTTCGGCTCGATGCGCAGCTCATCGCTCTCCTCAAGGGTGACCTCGGCGCCGAAGTTGCGAATGATGAAGGAGATTGTTTTGCCGTAATAGCCGTCCGAGGGGTTGCCGATGAGGCCGGCCCGCGCGTAGGCTCGGGTGGTGATGCGCATGGGAGGGTGCAAGTCGCCACGCTAAAGCGCCGCGCCAAACTGGCAAACAGATTGCGCCGGGTTCCGCCGGCAGAAAAACCTTGGCCAGGAACGTATCCACGGGAATCATGACCGCCATGCGAACGCTTCTGCCCCTCGTCCTCTGGACCTTGCTGCCGGCCGCCGGACTGCAGGCCAAATCCGTCGAGGAGATCGCCGCCGAGGTGAAGCCCTCGGTGGTCAAGATCATGCAGGTCGGCCGCGACGGCCTCGATGGCATTGGCACCGGCTTTGTGGTGGGCGCCGACGGCTTGATTGCCACCAACCTGCATGTCATTGGCGAGGCGCGCCGCCTGGAAGTTGAGACTGCCGACGGCACCCGCCACGAGGTGACCGAGGTCACCGCCACCGACGCCCATTGGGACCTTGCCCTGCTGCGTGTCGGCAGCCGGCTGAAACCGCTGCCCTTGGGCGACAGCGACCGCATCCGCCAGGGG
>CANNUR010000312.1 GCA_947523045.1 uncultured Prosthecobacter sp. | reverse complement strand
CTCGTTCACAGGCCTGCAAAAAGTCGCCCCTTCCCCAAATTCAAACTTGCACACCCTCGCTTTCGGGTTAGCTAATTGGCCCGTCTGCGCGGGTAGCTCAGTGGTAGAGCAGTTGGCTTTTAACCAATTGGTCGAGGGTTCGACCCCCTCCCCGCGTACCACTCGCTAGACAGTCTGTTTGCCCAGGTAGCTCAATGGTAGAGCAGTTGACTCTTAATCAATTGGTTGTGGGTTCGAGCCCCTCCCTGGGTACCAGACTGGAACCGGTTAAACCGCTGAAAATCAGCTGGAAACAAGAGCGCAGCGGGTGGCCTAAAAAAGGCTGAATGCGCTCAAAATGGACCTTTTTCCAGCCAAAAAGCGTGTGAATGGAGAGCCCTCAAAAACAGATCGAGGTAACATTTGGCGGGGCGCGCTTGCCCTTAGTTACCTCTTTCTGAGATGACGCCCCTGCCTGCCGTCGACGACGGCTTCCCAGAATTTGGCGCCTTCAGTATTTTGGTGATGCCGTCTTCGCAGCCAGGGTGTCTGACACCTGCTGCCGGGCCGAGGCGCGGTTGATGAGGGTGAAGGCACCGACGACCAGGAACACAAAAACCCCGAGCAGGAGGACTCGATCCACGAGCGAGACCTGGCGGGGAGCGGAGCGTCGGCGGCTGGGAACCGACAGATACAGCACGGTTTGGGAGCGCGGCATGGTGGTTGGGAGGAGCTGCTGGACTGTAACGCATCATCCCAACAAAATATTTAGATTTCCGAAACATTTTTTGTTAGGTGTTCCAAAGAACAGCTTTTGCAACCCGCCGGATTTTACAGCGAGACCCCGCGCTTCCAGGGCAGGAAATCGTCCTGTCCCAGGGCGACCGCCTTCGGGCGGTACTCCCCGCTGGCGGTGGCGAGGCAGAGTTCCAGCAGTTGTTCCCCCGCCCCGTCAATCGTCGCCTCGCCGCTCAGCACCGGACCGGCATCGAAATCGAGGATGTCCGACATCCGGCGCATGAGCCCGGTGTTCGTCGCCACCTTCAGGGTCGGGCAGACCGGATTGCCGGTCGGCGTGCCGAGACCCGTGGAAAAGACGATCAGGTTGCAGCCGGCGGCGGCGAGGGCGGTGGTCGATTCAACGTCGTTGCCGGGCGTGCAGCAGAGGTTCAGGCCGCCGTGGCGACGCACGGGTTCGCCATAGTCGATCACATCGACCACCGGCGCGGTGCCGCCCTTCTTGGCGGCGCCGGCCGACTTCATCGCGTCGGTGATCAGGCCGTCGCGGATGTTGCCCGGCGAGGGATTGGCTTCGAAGCCGGAGCCGCAGGCGCGCGCGGCCTGCTCGTAGGCGCGCATCAGGCCGGTGAACTTGTTCGCCAACTCCGGCGTCTCGCAGCGGTCGCAGAGGTCCTGCTCGACCCCGCAGAGTTCGGGAAACTCTGAGAGCACCGGCGTGCCCCCGCTGGCGGCGAGCAGGTCGGCGGCGCGACCGATGACCGGATTCGCCGAGAGACCGGAAAAGCCGTCGGACCCGCCGCACTCGACGCCGAGCACCAGGCCGTCGATCGGGCAGGGCTCGCGCTCCTGCTCGGCCGCGCGCGCGGCACCGGCAAAAACCGCGCGGATGGCACGCTCCAGCATGTCCTTTTCCGAGGCGCTCTTCTGCTGCTCAAAGATCTGCAGCGGCCGGTCAAAGCTCGGGTGCAGCTCGGCGAGCGCCTTTTCCAGCAGGCTGACCTGGGCATGCTGGCAGCCGAGGCTGAGCACGGTCGCCCCCGCGACATTCGGATGCGCGATGTAACCGGCGAGCAGTCGGCAGAGCGCCTCGGCATCCTGGCGCGTGCCGCCGCAGCCGAGGCCGTGCTCGAGGAACTTGACGCCATCAAGGTTGGGGAACAGCGGCGCCGGTGCGACCGACTGCTCCTCCAGTGCCGCGGCCTCAAGATCGGCCGGTGTGGCGCCGCGGCGGTGCAGCTCCGCCAAACGGGCGGCAAAGCGCTCGTAGGACGAGCCGCGGCCGTAGCCGAGCGCGCGGGTCAGGGCCTCGCGCATGACCGCCAGGTTGCGGTTCTCGCAAAAGACCAGCGGCACAACGATCCAGTGGTTGGCCGTGCCCGGCACGCCGGAGGAACGCTTGAAGCCGCGGAAGGTACGAGGGCGCCAGGCCGAGACGTCGGGCGCCTGCCAGACGAAGTCACGCTGCTTGCCGCCGAAGTCGGCCGCGGCGTGGGCGAGGTTTTCCGTGGTCAGGCGAGCCCCGGCCGGCACCGTGCTGCGGGTGCGTCCCACCACGACGCCATACATCACCACGAGTTCACCGGCGGCGAGGTCGCGGCCGGCAAACTTGTGCTTGGCCGGCACCGCCTCGCGCAGGCACCAGCGTTGCGTGCCGAGCGACACCTCGGCGCCGGCGGGCAGGTCTTGCAGGGCGACAATGAGGTCGTCGGCGGGATGGACGCGCAGAAGGAGCGAGGCGGCGGACATGGGCGGACGCAAACGGCGGACCGGCGGGGTTGTCCACCGAAACTTGCAGCTCCGCGTTGACCGTCCGGCCGCCCCCGCCAAGCTGACAGCTTCATGGAACACGTTCTTGTCATCCCCCGCGCCCTCTTCGACGAACTCGGCAGCTTCCAGGGTTTCCAACCCGATGCCGAACGCTACCTGCACGCCATGCTGGCTCCGGGCGCGAACTTTTTCATGGAGCGCCCCGCCGCCGAGCAGGACCCGACCCACAAGCAGCTCATCCCCTATTCGATCTTCCGCCACGAGGGCCGCTACCTTTGCTACCGCCGCGGCGGCAGCTCGGGCGAAAAACGCCTCGTCGCCCGTCGCAGCCTCGGCATCGGCGGCCACATCAACCCGGTCGACCAGGCCCACGACGGCATGGGCGAGACCATGTATTTCAACAGCCTGGAACGCGAACTCGCCGAGGAACTCGTGCTCGGCGGTGGCCACCGCCAGCGCGTGGTCGGCCTGATCAACGACGACAGCAGCGAGGTCGGCAGCGTCCACCTCGGCGTCGTTCACCTCTTTGAACTCGACAGCGCCGAGGTGTCCTCAAACGAGGATGCCATCCAGGACCTGCAGTTTTTCAGCCTCGAGGAACTGACCACCGCGCGCGACGAACTCGAGACCTGGTCGAACCTTTGCCTCGACCACCTCGCCGGCCTCTGATCAGGGTTTCCAGCCCGGCCCGCGCAGCAGGTGCCCGAGCCGGCGCGGCCAGGGCAGCTCGCTGCGGCGGAAGTCGCGCCAGAGGTCGCGCCACTCGTGGAAGACGATGTTGAAGGGACCGCGGTCGGCCACCTGCTTGGTCAGCCCGTAGCGCGGCTTCTCCTCCGGCAGCTCGGCCTGGAAGGTGCCGAACAGCTTGTCCCAGAGGATCAGGCACATGCC
>CANNUR010000311.1 GCA_947523045.1 uncultured Prosthecobacter sp. | reverse complement strand
CTGCGCGACATGCCCAGTAAACTCTCCCTGCGCCGCCAACGCCGCCGCGCCGCCCTCGACCCCTCTTTCAGGCTCCACCTCCTCGGGGCTCTTCATGCGTAAGCCCTGCCACTTTGGGGGACGGTGGCAAAAGCTGTTTGCCATCCCCGGCGGGCTCACTAACCTGCCGTCCTTATGGCAAAAGCAGCACTTGGAAAAGGACTCGGCGCGCTCATCTCGGCGCCTTCGGCCGTGAGCGGCGTGGCCAAGCCACCCGCGCTGGCCCAGCCGGCGCCCGGCGACGTGGTCAACCATGTCGCGCTCGAGCAGGTCGTGCCCAGCCCGCTGCAGCCGCGCAAGGAGTTCGTTCAGGAAATGCTCCAGGAGCTCATGGACTCGATCCGCGAGCACGGGGTCATCCAGCCGCTCATCGTCCGCCGGGTTGCCGGCAAGCTGGAACTGATCGCCGGTGAGCGTCGTTTCCGCGCTTCGCGCGAGCTGGGCTTGAAGCAGGTGCCGGTCATTGTCCGCGAGGCTTCGGACAAGGATGTGCTGGAGATGGCGCTCATCGAGAACCTCCAGCGCGAGGGTCTGAATCCGATCGAAGAGGCGCGTGCTTATGAGCGGCTGTCGAAGGACTTCGCCATGCGCCAGGAGGACATCGCCCAGCGCGTCGGCAAAAACCGCGCGACCGTGGCCAACACGATGCGCCTGCTCGACCTCTGCCCGCCGGTGCAGCAGCTGCTGTCCTCGGGTCGCCTGAGCACCGGTCACGCCAAGGTGCTGCTGACGCTGAAGAAGGCCGAGGACCAGCAGCGTGCGGCCGATGAAATTGTCCGCAAGGGCCTGACCGTGCGCGCGGCGGAAAAGCTCGCCGCCGCCATCCTCAATCCGCCGCCACCGAAGCCCGAACTCGGCGAGACCGAGGAGTCGCGCGCCGTCGAGGCGGTCGAGCAGCGCCTGATGCAGCATCTGACGACGAACATCAGCATCAAGCACGGCGAGAAGAAGGGTCACATCGAGATCGATTACTACGGGGTCGAGGATTTGAACCGCCTGCTCGCCCTCATGGGTGTGCCGGAAGAGATGCCCGAGGACTGAACGGGTTCCGCCATGCGCCGCCGCCGGTTTGCCGCCCTGTTCTGCCTCGCCGGCCTGCTTGCCGCCTGCGGGCGCGCACAGCATCCGGAGCAGGCGGCCATCGAGGCTTTCCTCGACCGCTACTTCAGCACCTGGTCGGCCCGCGACATGGAGGGTTATGGCGCCTGCTTCGATCCCGGCGCGCGCGTCACCTTTGTCGAAAAAAACGGCCGCAGTTCCAGTCAGGGCCTGACCGATTTCCTGCACGGCCAGAAGCTCGGTCATGAGCGGTCGCCCAGTCCGATGACCGAGGTGCCGGTGACCAAGAAGATCACTGGCGACAGCCGGGTTGCCTTCGCCGAGGTGCGCTGGCGCCTGACCAAGGGCAAGGAGGTGGTCACCGGGGTCGACTACTTCACCCTCGGCCGCGGCCGCGACGGCTGGCGCATTCTGGCGCTGGTGTTTTACAATGACTGAGGTGTCCCGCAGCTTTTCCTTTTCCACATGGCCAAGACTTCCCCTGAACCTGCCGCCGGTTTTCTTCGACTCGAGCGGTTCTACCTCGGTGCCGCCTGCTTCTGCTCGGGTGCAGCCCTGATGGTCATCGAACTCAGCGCCGCGCGTCTGCTGGCGCCGATGTTCGGCAACAGCATCTACACCTGGACCGCGCTGATCGGGGTCATTCTGGTGGCCTTCAGCGCTGGCGGTTACTCGGGCGGGCGACTCGCCGACCGCCGTGCCGGTCCCGAGGTGCTCGGCTGGCTGCTGGCCGCCGCCGCCCTGCTGACCTTTCTCATTCCCGGCCTCGCCGTTCTGCTCGGTCCCATGCTCTCCGACCGCGGCCTGGTGCAGGGGCCGGTGCTGTTCGCCCTGCTCCTGCTCGCCCTGCCGGGCGCCCTGCTCGGCGCGGTCTCGCCCGCCTCGGTGCGCCTGTACAGCCTGACCTGGAAGGACAGCCATGTCGGCGGTGCCGCTGGCACGGTGAGCATGCTCGGCTCGCTGGGCAGCTTCGTCGGCACCTTCCTCTCGGGCTTTGTCCTGCTCGGGGCCTTCGGGGTGCGAGCCATCTTCCTCGGCTGCGCCGCCCTGCTGCTGCTGCTGGCGCTGGCGGCCTTCGCCCTGGCGCGCGGTTCGCGCCGGCGTCAGGCCGCGCTGCTTGCTGCCGGTGCGGTGGCCGCCGCCGCCAGCCTGGCCTTGGAAACCCCAACGGAGCCGGGCGTGCTGCACGAGCGAGAGTCGTTTTACCACCACATCAAGGTGACGGAGCAGGTCGAGGGCCGGCAGAGCCGGCGCTATCTGCAGCTCGATTCCACTTCCGAGGGCGGCATCCAGACCGAGGATGGTGCTCTCGTGCTCGAGTACCAGCACTACTGGCGATTGGCGGTCATGGGTGGCGAGCCGCTGCGCCGCGCGCTCTTCATCGGGGCTGGCGCCTTCGGCATGCCGTGCGAGGTCTCCCGCGAATTCCCCGAGGCTGAGGTCGATGTCGCCGAGTTGGATCCGCAGGTCATTGACATTGGCCGGCAGTTCTTCCACCTCGACCAGCACCCGCGTGTGCAGGCCCATGCCGGCGATGCCCGCCACTACCTGCGCACCCAGACGGACCGGCGCTGGGATCTGATTTTTGGCGATGCCTACAACGGTGTGCACGCCATCCCGCCGCACCTGGCGACCCGCGAGTTTTTCCAACTGGTGGCCGATCGCTTGGAACCCGGTGGCGTTTATCTGATGAACACGATCTCCGCCGTGCAGGGGCCGCGCGCGGAACTGCTCGCCGGCATGCTCGCCACCCTGCGCGGGGTCTTTGCCCACGTCGAAATCTTCGCCGTCCAGGGACCGCGCCAACTGGTCCAGAATGTCGTCATCATGGCCTCGCAGGAGGACCGCATGAGCCGGCTGGCCGGCCGGCGTCACGTGGCCGGTTCGGTGCCGGCGCGCATCGCCGCCGCCCATGTGCCGCGCAGCCAGGTGCCGGCGGACGGGCAGGTGTTCACCGATGACTTCAATCCGGTCGACGCCATCATCGCCCGCGCCATGCTGCGCTGAGGCCGGGCTCAGGCGGGCTCGAAGTCGAGGCCGAGGTCGAGCGCGCGCGCCGAGTGGGTGAGGGCGCCGACCGAGATGGCGTTGACTCCGGTGGCGGCGATGGCGCCAATCGTGTCGAGGGTGACACCGCCGCTCGCTTCCAGCCAGAGCCGGCCGGCATTCAGGCGCACAGCCTCGCGCAATTTCGTGCAGCTCATGTTGTCGAGCAGCAGCATGTCGACCCCGCTCAGGCTGAGGAAGGCGGCTCCCTGTTCGAGGGTGGCCGCCTCGATCTGC
>CANNUR010000310.1 GCA_947523045.1 uncultured Prosthecobacter sp. | reverse complement strand
GGGGTTGCGCGGATGAACGTTGGTGGCGACCAGCAGGCCGCCCGGCGCGACCATGCTGTAGAAAATCTCCAGCAGGCGCCGGCAGATGCGGTCGGAAAGGTAGTCGAACAGGCCGGCGCAATAGACCAGGTCGTAGCCCTCGCGCGAACCCGCCACCGGCCGGCCTGCCTCCTTGAGAATCTGGTGCACCGACTTTTTCTCCAGCTTCAGCCCGGTGCGCCGGCGATGGCGCGTGCGCAGGTCCTCGAGCACGCGCGTCGTGTTGACCAGCGTCTCGTCGTTGAAGTCGAGCAGCAGCAGGTCGGCCTCGTCCGAAACGGGGTCGGTGCTGAGGAAGTTCTGCACCTCCTGGGCCGGGCCGCAGCCGAGGTTGTAGACCCGCGCCACCCGGCCCTCCGCGCGCGCGCGCTCGGTCTCCGCGTGCAGTTGCTCGACCAGGTAGGTGATGCGGTTGCGGTGCGCGATGACCGGCGGGATCTCCAAATACAGCTTGTTGATCAGCTTGGCGAAGGTCGAACTGCCCTCATAGGGGTCGCGCAGCATCATGCTGACCATCTCGTAGTCGCCGGCGTAGCCGAGCGGCTTTTGGAAGGTACGATAGACGAAGGGCGCGCACAGGACGAGCGGGTGCAGTTGGCGCTGGATGTAGCTGCGGTGCACCGGCTGGATTTCCGGGGCGATCGAGCTGGCCGCCTCCTCGAAACGCTTCATCAGCGGGTACACCGCCGGCACGATGGGCTCCTGCAGCTTGACCAGGATCTCGCGCTCGGCCTGCATGCGGTCGCCGGTCGGCAGCGAGCGCACCCCGAGCTCCACCTGCTCCATCCAGCGGCGCAGGTCGGACAGCAGGGTCTGCATGTCCGCCACCACCAGCTTGAACTCCGGCTGCACGGTGTAGATCTTCTCGGTCTCCTTGAGGAACTCGGCAAACTCGCTGCCCAGGCGGTCGCTCTGCCGCACCGGCGAAAAGATGTCGACGTCGATCCAGCCCTCCTCGGACAGCGAGGCCTCGAGGATGAGCATGATCCCGGTGTTCACCAGGTTGGCGATGACGGCGCGCCCCGAATAGACGAGGCGGTCGTTCATGGTGATGCGGAAGTCGTGCAGCACCTCCGACAACTGCAGGATGCTGTACGGATTGTACACCTCGAACACCGCCATGTAGCGGGTCAGGCGGTGCAGGGTCGCCCGCACTTCCGCGCCCTGGCTGTTGCGGCAGACGACCATGCTCAGGCGTTCACCGGCGGAAGGGTTTAGCGGCAGGGGGGGGGCGGTATTCTGCTCCATGGAAAAAAGGCGGCGGTCGGAATGGCGCGAGAGGATCTGCTGCCGGGATTTGCCTCAGGCTAGCCTGAGGCCGACAGGTACAGTCGATAAAAATACAAGATCGACTGAATTCTTCAAAGGTCAATGTTTCCGAAGCGTTCTTGGCATGACGCCGGAGTTGTGCCAGTTTGGCCACCGCGGCCTGCGGCATTGCTTCGCGACATGAACCCAGCACCGAATCCGGCTCCGTCGCCCACGGGTGACAGCGGGGAACTTGTCCACTTCCCCAGCCTTGGTGTGACACTCTGCGGCCGCTTCGTGCCCGGGCTTGGGTCCGGGCGCCGGCCGGTGCTGGTGGTCAGTCACGGCGCCGGCGAGTTCAAGGAGAACTACCACGAGCTGGCTGCCCATCTCGCCGCGCAGGGCATTTCCAGCCTGCTGCTCGACATGCATGGCCACGGCGCCAGCGGCGGTCGCCCCTATCATGTCAGCATCCGCGAATGGGTGGCCGATCTCGGCGCGGCGCTCGATTACCTGGCGACCCGCCCCGATGTCGATGTCGCGCGCATCGGCGCCTTTGGCCTGTCCTCGGGCGGCACGGCGATCTTGGAGGCGGCGGCCACCGACCACCGTTGGAAGGCCCTGGTCACCCTCGATGCGACGGTGATGAACACCCTGCCCTGGTCGGTCACCCTCAGCATGGGCTTGATGTGCGGCCTCGGCTGGCTGAAGCGGCTCTTCACCGGCGCCGACCTGCGCATTTCCATCGTCAAGCTGCTCGACGAGGTGCCGCTTGCCTCCGATCCGCAGATCAATGCCCGCCTGCGCACCGATCCGGGCAAGCTCAACGCCTTTCAGAACTTTCCCCTGCCCGGCGCCGTCCAGGCCTTTTTTGTCAACACGATCCGCCGGGTCCATGCCGTGCGTGCGGCAACGCTGGTGCTCTGGGGGGCCGACGACCAGCTCGACCCGCCCAGCACCGCCCACCGGCTCCACGACGCCCTCACCTGCGAGAAGCGCCTGGAAATCATTGAAGGCAACGGTCATGTCGGCCACCTGGACCGACATCGCGCGCGGGTTTTCGAAGCAACCACCGAATGGCTTTTAAAACATTTGGCGTGACCCGCCTTCGTGTTTAGGATGCCCACCCCCAAGCTTTTTGATTCATGCGGACCATCCTCGGAAATGCAGCCCGGACCCTCGCTGCCGACGCCAAGTGGGAGCTGCTCTCCCCTTTCCTGCGCCGGTACGGGTGCGAGGCGCTTTCCTATGCCACCCTCCAGCAGGGCATGGAGTACTACGTCCACGAGCGCGGCTACATCGCCTTCGTCACCGCCCTGCACCCCGTCTTCGCCCGCCAGCCGCGGCGCATCGCGCTGACTGATCCGGTCTGCGCGCCGGAGGATCTGCCGGCCCTGCTGACCGATTTCCTCAGCGAGCATCCCTCGGCCGTGTTCGGCGTTGTCTCCGAGGCCTGCGCCACGGTGCTGCGCCAGTTCGGCTTCAAGGCGAACTGCGTCGGTTATGAACCGGAGCTGCCGGTGCAAACCTACAACACGGCCGGCAACTGGAAGGAACTCGACCTCATCAAGCGCGCCCGCAACGAGGCCCGCCGCGAGGGCCTGGACATCCGCGAGGTCGACATTGCCGGTGTGCCAGTCGAGCAGCTCCAGGCCCTGTCCGCGCGCTGGATGCAGGGCAAGAAGGTCAACGACCGCGAGATCTGGGTCTATGCCCGGCGGCCGGTGTACCGGGCCGAATCGGACGTGCGCAAGTTTGTCGCCTTCGACCGCGCCGGCACGGCGGTGGGCTACGTTTTCTATGATCCGATGTACCGCGATGGCCGGGTTGTCGGCTACTCGGCCAACACGGTGCGCTGTGATGAGGCCCGCTACGGCCGCTTGGCCACAGCCATCCACATGGCCGCCATGGATGTTTTCAAGCCGGAGGGCATCGAGGTACTCAACCTCTGCCTCTGTCCCTTCACCCACCTGGAGCAGGGGCGCTTTGCCGACGACTTCATGACCGACGCCTTTTTCAAGATCAGCCGGCGCTACGGCGGCGAGATCTACAATTTCGACGGTCTCGCCTTTCACAAATCGAAGTACCGCGGCACGGAAAAG
>CANNUR010000309.1 GCA_947523045.1 uncultured Prosthecobacter sp. | reverse complement strand
TCGCCGCCGCGCCTTTTTTGGCCGCCCAACAACTGCCCACCCTGGAGCCTTTGCCGGCGACCGCTCCGGACTCGGTGCAAGCCACCGTGCCGCCACCGCTTCAGCCGCTGCCCCCGCTGCCCCCGATCGAACGCCTGGCCGACGAGGCCCAGCGCCAGCTCTTTGAGGCGGCTGGTCAACCTGCACCGGTTCCCGGCGGACCGGTGGTCACCACGCGCGGCCGCAAAACCGTCATCAGTACCGCAGATCTGGATCTCGAAGATCCGGCCAAGTGGAAGGCGGATGAGACGCGCCAGCTCGCGGTCATGGAGGTCGCGTTCGGCGGTACGGTCGAATCCGTCATGTTTGTCCTCTACGGCCAGGACGCGCCGAAAACGGTCGCCAACTTTCGTGACAATGCCGAGGCCGGCGCTTACAACGGTCTGGCCTTCCACCGCGCCATCGAGGGCTTTATCGTCCAGACTGGCGATCCGCTCACCGCCGACGAGGGCGCACGCGATCGCTGGGGCACCGGTGGTGAGTCGAAGACCGTGCCGGCCGAGATCAAGCGCCGCCATCGCAAGGGCGCGGTGGCCATGGGGCGACGCGCGGACGCGGTCAATCCCGACCGCCGTTCGAACGGCTTCCAATTCTACTTCAGCCTGGGCAAGAGTGGCTCGCTCGAGGGTCAGTACACCGTTTTTGGGCAGGTCGTCTCCGGCTTGGAGACCCTGGAACGCATCGCCAAGATGCCGGTGGACGGCAACGACTGCCCGATCGCCCGCATCGAAATCCAGTCGCTGCGTGTCATTGACCACAAGGGACCGCTCACGCCGCCGCAGCGCGACACCGGTGACGGCCGCAAGTACACCAAGCCGGCGGCCGCCAAGGGCTTCATCGAGCGCTTCATCGAGCGCGTCTGGTAAGCGCCCGAGGTTGCCGTGGGCTCAGGCCTTGGCGCGGGCCTGGTTGACCAGTTCCAGGAAGCGCGTCTTTTGTTCGGACAGCGCGGCGACCCGGTCGGCCGGCTTGCTGCTCGCCTCCAGCAGCACCCAGCCGGCGTAGTCGATGCCGACCAGCAGTTCCGCCAGCTTGTCGTAGGGATAGGCGCCGTCGCCCACCTCGTGCACGTGTACGGTCTGGCCGAGGAAATCGGCCACCTTGGCGAAGTTTGCCGCCAGTCCGGCGCCGTCGAGGTCCGGTTTGTTGGAGTTCCAGCAGACGCGCACGTTGGGGCGGTTGGAGATCTCCATGATCGTGCGGATGCGGCCTAGGTCGGTGACGTCGCCATGCACTTCCAGGCGGATTTCCTGGCCGAAACCGAGGGCGTGATCGCCGAGTTCGGCGAGCGAACGGCCGATCTGCTCGAGGGTGCGCTCGACGGGGACTTCCTTGGGCAGCTTGTCCGGCTTCACCTTGACGCCGCTGCCGCCGATGTCGTGGCTGAGTTTGATGAAGTCGCGCGCCAGGCTGAGCTGGGCCTTGAGTTCGTCGGCATCGGCGCTGTGAAAGGCGCAGTTGGTGCCCATGCCGAGCACTTCCACGGGGGAATCCTCGAAGCGGGCGCGCACCTCCTCGCGCTGGGCAGCGCTCAGGGCCGGGCTGACGACGTGGGCGTGTTCGACGCGCAGTTCGACGCCGAGCACACCGGCCTGCTCACAGTTGGCCAGCAGCACCGGCAGCGGCCAGTCCGCCCCCCATTGATAGGTCACCAGGCCGTAGCGCAGATTCTCGCCCTTGTAGCTGAGGGCGGACGCCTGGCGGGTGACAAGGCTCGCGGCGCCGGCGCCGATCAGGCTGGCGAGAAAGTGACGGCGGTCGGGCAGGGCGGGGGAGTGCATGGCAGGATAACGCGGGCTTGCAACGGCTTGTACCAGCACGACCCTGCTTTGCAAAGCAAAAGCTCGCACGGGTGCGGCAGCGAAGGATTGCATGTCGCCATTGGGCACGACATGATGACGATCATGAAAACAGGCTCCTCTCCCTTTGATCTGGCAGGCCGGCGCATTTGGGTGATTGGCGGTGCAGGCTGGCTGGGGCAGGCCACGGTGATCACCCTGGCCTCCATGGGTGCACGTGTGCTGTGCGCCGATTTGCCCGGTCGTGCCGCAGACTTCCTGGAGAAGGCGCGACCGTTGGGGGAAATTGTCGCGGCCGACTTTGACGCGCATGCCACCGAGGGCATCGACGCGTTCGTCGCCACCCACGCCCTGAGCCACGGTGTGCCACAGGGGCTCGTCAATCTTACCTATGCCTCGACCGCGAAACGGCTGCACGAACTCAGCGCCGAGGAGTTTGATCAGGTCAACCACGGCAACCTGACGAGCGGCTTTGTGCTGGCGCGTGCGGTCGCCGAGCGCATGGCCGAGGCTGGAAGCGGCAGCCTGGTGTTCTTCGCCAGCATGTATGGCGCCGTCGCCCCGGATCCTCGGCTCTACGGGTATGCCCTCACGCCCAACCCGGTCGAGTACGGTGTCAACAAGGCCGGCGTGCGCCAGATGGCGCGCTACTTTGCCGCCCACTATGGCGACCGCGGCGTGCGCAGCAATTCCATCTCGCCCGGACCGTTTCCGAATCCCGCCGTGCAGGCCGCGCATCCGGAATTTGTCGCCCGCTTGGCTGATCGCCTGCCGCTGGGCCGGGTGGGCGAGCCGGCTGAGATTGCCGGCGCGGTCGCCTTTCTGCTTGCCGATGCGGCCAGTTACATCACCGGCATCGACCTGCCCGTGGACGGTGGCTGGACGGCCTGGTGAAGGAACGGTTTTTTTGCCCATCCTCCTGGTTAGAACGGGGCTTCTTGTGCAGGCGGGCGATGCTTTCCGGAGACTTTGTGAAAAATTTCACAAATAACTCTTGCGGCTTCTTGGCCTCAGGCTAAAACACCCATCTGGCCCCGGCCAACCTAACGCCATGTCGTTCCTGCCCCTCCCGCAACCCTTCGCCACGCCCGTGCTCGCCAGCGGCGTGCACAGTTACGCCTCGGAGCTCTTCAAGGACGTCGGTTTCCTGGGTTTCCTGACCAACTCGGTGGTGGTCGCCCTCGCCGTCCTCGGCCTCGTCCTGTGGTTCTCGCGCAAGGCGACCCGCAACATGACGCTGGTGCCGCACAAGGCGCAGAACTTCCTCGAATTCGTCATCGAATTTCTTTACGGCCAGGTGGTCGGCATCGTTGGTGAAAAGCAGGCCAAGCGCGCTTTCCCGCTGCTCGGCACCATTTTCATTTACATCCTGGTCTCGAACTGGTTTGGCCTGTTCCCGGGCGTCGGCACGATCGGCTGGGGCGAGGGCACCGGCGTTCTTTCCATCAAGGCGGCCGAGTCGCCGCTGCTGCGCCCGCCAACCGCTGACCTGAACGCCACCATCGGTCTGGCCGTCTCCGCCTTCCTGGTCTGGATCGTTCTCACCCTGCGCGAGGTCGGCATC
>CANNUR010000308.1 GCA_947523045.1 uncultured Prosthecobacter sp. | reverse complement strand
AGGGAACCGGGCTAAGCTGAGCGATTTTCTGACTGATGCCGGCTTCAATCAGCTCGCGCTGCAGCGGATCGGCGGCATCCCGCGCGCCGGCTCCAGCAATGGCCCCTGGCGCGGCGCCAAGCTGTCGGTGTACGAGGGTGGCACCCGCGTCTGCGCGGCGATCCGTTGGCCGGCAGGCGGGTTGACCGGAGGTCGCCGCTTCGAGGGGCGCATCGGCTACATCGATGTCCTGCCCACCGTGCTCGCCGCCGCCGGTGTCAGTCCCGCGAAGGATGCGCCGGCCCTCGATGGCCTCAATGTCCTGCCCGCCCTGCGCGGCGAGGCCGCCCTGCCCGCGCGCCCCTGGTTCAGCTACCTGCACCAGAACGACGAGGCCCTGGCCTCGGTGCATCTCGGCTCGTGGAAACTGGTCGCCCGCGGCGATGCCTTTGCCGCCACGCCCGCCGCGCCGCCAGCACTGGAGTTGTACGACCTCGCCGCTGATCCCGGTGAAACGCGCGACCTTGCGGCCCGCGAGCCGGAGCTTGTGCGCGACCTGCATGCCCGCCTGCGCGAATTCGGCAGCTGGCAGCAGCCGGGAGTCGGCGCCTACAGCGAGGGCCGGGAAGGCTTTCGCGCGCCCAGGGACTGGATCATCGACACGCCATGAAACACTTGCTTGCCACTGTCTGCAGCCTGCTGCTCGTCACCGCCGCTGCGGCTGCACCGCCGAATTTTGTCATGGTCTTCATCGACGACCTCGGTTGGGGCGATTTCACCTGCTTCGGCGGGCGCGACACCCGCACGCCGAACCTCGATCGCCTGGCCTCCGAGGGCCTGCGCTTCGAGCATTTCCATGTCAACTCGCCGATCTGCTCGCCTTCGCGCTGCGCCCTCACCACCGGTCAGTACCCGCAGCGCTGGCGCATCACCTCCTTCCTCAACAACCGCGCCGACAACGAGCGCCGCGGGGTCGCCCAGTGGCTGGATCCGAAGGCGACGACCCTGCCGCGCCTGCTGCAGGCGCGCGGTTACGCCACCGGCCACTTCGGCAAGTGGCATCTCGGCGGCCAGCGCGATGTCGACGACGCGCCGCCGATCACGGCCTACGGCTTCGACGAGACCCTGACCAATTTTGAGGGCATGGGCGCCAAGCTGCTGCCGCTCACCCTCAAGCCGGGCGACAAGGAGCCGGGCCGGATATGGGCCGATGCCGAGCGACTCGGCGGGCCGGTCGTCTGGATGCAGCGCTCGGAGATCAGCCGCGGTTTTGTCGATGCCGCGGTGCCCTTCATGAAGCGCGCCGTCGCCGCCGGTAAACCGTTTTACGTCAACCTCTGGCCCGACGATGTCCACGGCCCCTGGTGGCCGCGGGTCGAGGAGTGGGCTGATGACAAGCGCGGGTTGTATCTGTCGGTGCTCGCCGAGCTCGACCGCCAGATCGGCCGCCTGGCCGAGTTCCTGCGCGCGGATCCGGCGCTGCGCGACAACACCCTGCTGCTCGTCTGCTCCGACAACGGCCCCGAGCCCGGCGTCGGCAGCGCCGGCCCGCTGCGCGGCACCAAGGCCACGCTCTATGAAGGCGGCACGCGCTCACCCCTCATCGTCTGGGGGCCGGGCCTGGTGGCTTCCTGCAAGGCCGGCTCCAGCAATTCGCGCTCGGTGCTGGCCGCCTTTGATCTGGCGCCCTCACTGCTCGCCCTCGCCGGCGGCGAGCCTGCGGGGGACGTGACATTTGATGGCGAAAACCTTGCGCCAACCCTGCTCGGCCAGAGCGAGGCCTCACGGCGCGCGCCGATCTTCTGGCGCCGGCCGCCCGATCGCAAAACGATGGGCGCCTCGCCCGAGCGACTGCCGGATCTCGCCGTGCGCGAGGGCGACTGGAAACTGCTCTGCGAGTACGATGGCACTCAGCCGCAGCTCTATCACCTGCGCGAGGATCCCGGCGAAAGCCGCAACCGCGCGGTCGAAGAAGCGGAGCGCGTGACCCGCCTCACCCGTGCGCTGCTGGAGTGGCATCAGACGATGCCCGCCGACAAGGGCCCTGAGCTCGGCAAGGCGGCTCCTGCTCGGAAGAAAAAGAAGGGGTGAGGGGCGGATGATGAGCGATCGTTGATGGAGAGCCTGGCAACGGGGGCCTGGGGTTCCGGCTTGCCATCGACTCTCACCCCAAAGCGGGCATGTGCGGTCGAAGATCGCGAGGTTCCTGCGGTGTCGCCTCGGCAGCGCGGGCAAGGGTCATCTGGGGTGTGACCTCGATGCCATGGCGCTGGTAGAGGTCGAGCATTTTGGCGGTGGCTCGACGGGCGGCCTCCAACATGAGTTCGGTCATGGCTGACATCTCAACAGGCGGTTCTTCCTGGAAGCCTTTGCGATTCAACATGGCCGTGAGATCTCGGAGGGTGGAGGTGCTCTGATGGGCGATGGGCACCGGAGGAGGAAACTCATTGTCCCATACCGTCCACTCGTCAGCAAGTGGCAGATACCGGGTCAATGCCTGCCTGCGGCTGCGTTCAAAACGTCGGTGCACATCCGCATCCGGCACGTGATGTCCCCCCAGAGCCACGCGCAGAGCCACACGCTCCACCGCCTGCATGGCGGAGCGAATGACGAGGTAATGGATCATGATGCGGTAGCCGCGTTCCTTGGCTTGCTGCAGCAGGGCGATGTACGTGTTGCCGCTGAGCGTTGATTCGATGGCAAAGCTTGATTGAGTCCGCATCAGGTGGCGTGATTCTTCATGCAGAATTCTGCCGGCACGAAAGGCAGAGAGCGACGCATCGAGGGGAGACAGGCCACGCGCAATTTCATCCACGTTGAGGAATCGACGGATGCCCAGCATGGGCAGCAATTCGCGCGCAAGGGTCGTTTTGCCGGCGCCATTGCAGCCTCCTACCATGCAGAGGGTGGGTTGCATGGGGATGCCTGCCACAGGTGGGGCAGGGTTGCAATGGCTTCGCCGCCACGGCAGGGCAGGCGCTTTCGCAGCTTACCACGTGACGTGGCCCTCCTAAGGCTTTGCCATGACCTCGTCGGCGATCCGTTCGAACTCGGCTTCGCGGTCGGTGCCGATGGCCTGGTAGGCGTCCCAGCCGAGCTTGTGGGCCCCGATCTCGGTGATGATGCCGAGACGCAGGCCGCCCTCCTGCTCGGGCATGTCGTGGTAGCGGTGCAGGTGGAAAGCTTCGATGGTCTTGAACGGGCGGATCTGCCGAAACATGTAGATCAGGCCGGCAACCTGGCGGCGCTGGTCGGCCTCGCTCAGGGTCGGGGTGTTGAAGCCCTGTTCGGAGAGCAGGATGCCGCGGGGTTTGCCCTGGAAATGGAAGCGCGGCTGGTCGAGGAAGGTCGGCAGCACGGCGATGTTTTTGGGCGTGATGTAGGGCGTGTCGAAGTCGTTGGTCAGGCCCTCATCCTTCCAGGCATCCGGATTG
>CANNUR010000307.1 GCA_947523045.1 uncultured Prosthecobacter sp. | reverse complement strand
CCACCGCGCTGCGCTGGGCCGCCAACAGCCTGCGCACCGAAACCTGACCCTTAGGCCCCCAGCGGCATGGAAAAGCGCGGCGGGTGGGCGTCCTTTCGCTGGAATCCCAGGGATTCATAGAACGTCTGCGCCCGATGGTTGCCCGGATGGGTGCCGACCGTCAGGCTGCGGCAGGACAGGGCGCGGCCGGTTCCACCGCCACCGAGGCACAGCGCCTGGACGCCGTCACGGTGCTGGGCTCGCGTCGTCACGATCGCAGTTCGGATACGGATACGCCGGTTCCCATTGACGTCCTGCCGATGCAGGCAGCCGCCACGCAAGGGGGCAAGTTCGATCTGACCGAATACCTGCAGTACGCCTCGCCCTCGTTCACCGCCGGCCGCCAGACCGGCGCCGACAACACCGACTCGGTGGAGAACGCCGCGCTGCGCGGCCTGGGGTCGGATCAGACCCTGGTGCTGGTGAACGGCAAGCGCCTGCACTCGGCCGCCCTGGTCAACCTGTTCGGCGTGCGCAACCGCGGCGCCACCGGCGCCGACCTCAACACCATCCCGCTGCTGGCGATCGACCAGGTCGAGATCCTGCGCGACGGCGCCGCCGCGCAGTACGGCTCCGACGCCATCGCCGGGGTCATCAACCTGTCGCTCAAGCGCCGCAAGGGCTGCGAGCTGGTGGCCGGCTACGGCGAGTATTCGCGCGGCGACGGCGAGAGCTGGATCGGTTCGGGCTACTGCGGCTTCGGCATCGGCCGCGACGGCGTGCTGGCGCTGACCGCCGAGTACCAGGACCGCGGCCGCTCCAACCGCGCCACCGAAGCCGATCCGCACCGCATCATCGGCGACGGCAAGGTGCGCAACGGCACCGTCTATCTCAACGGCGAGCTGCCGATCGGCGAGAGCGCCACCTTCTACTTCAACGGCGGCATCCAGAACCGCGACGCCTCCTCGGCGGCCTGGGGGCGCGGCGGCATCGGTTCCGACGACATCCCCTCGCGCAATTCCGCGGCGATGTATCCCGACGGCTACGCGCCCTTCATCGACGCCTACGTGCAGGATCGCCACGGCACCGTCGGTGCCTGGTGGATGAGCGGCGACTGGCGCATGGATCTGTCCCAGACCGCGGGCTACAACCGCCTGATGGACACCATCCGCAACACCATGAATGCCTCGATCGCCAATCTCGACCTCGTCAACGGCGGCAGCGGCATCAGCCCGAGCGTGTTCGACGCGGGTGGTTTCTCGTTCGCGCAGCAGACCACCAACTTCGACGTCTCGCGCTTCTTCGACGGCTGGCGCAGCGGCCTCAACCTGGCCTTCGGTGCCGAGTTCCGCCACGAGACCTACAAGATCTTCGCCGGCGAGGAAGGCTCCTGGAAGGACTACGACGGTCCTGGCGGCGGCAACGCCGGCAGCCAGGGCTTCCCGGGTTTCCAGCCGGGTGACGCCACCAACCAGAGCCGCCACAGCTGGGCCGGCTACCTCGACGTGGAAACCTACTGGACCGACCGCTTCAGCACCGATCAGGCGATCCGCTTCGAGGACTACAGCGACTTCGGCTCCACCGCCACCGGCAAGGTCGCCGCCGCTTTCCGCGCCAACGAGGCCTGGCTGCTGCGCGCTTCGGCCAGCACCGGCTTCCGCGCGCCTTCGCTGCAGCAGCGCTACTTCTCCTCCACCTTCACCGATTTCGTCAACGGCGTGCCGACCGACGTGGTGCTGGCGCCCAACGGCGGCGCGATCGCGGCCGCAGCCGGCATCCCCTCGCTCAAGGAAGAGGAATCGACGAACTTCACCCTGGGCTTCACCTGGAGCCCGACCGACGCGCTTTCGGTCACGCTCGACGGCTACCACATCGAGATCGACGACCGCATCGTGCTCAGCGGCCGCTTCCAGGACGACGACCCGAGCATCGGCGACATCCTGCAGCAGCTGGGCGTGGGCGAGGCGCAGTTCTTCGTGAACTCGGTGGACACCCGCACCCGCGGCATCGACCTGACCATCAACCATCGCGCCAACGTCGGCCAGGGCGTGCTCAACACCTTCCTCGCCTTCAACCGCGGCACCACCAAGGTGCAGAAGGTGAACACGCCGCCCAACCTCCTCGGGCGCGAGGAGTCGCTGCTGGAGGAGCGCGACCGCCGCTTCATCGAAGGCGGCTCGCCGCGCTCCAAGGCGGTGCTCGGCTTCGACTACGTGCTGGGCAACTGGGCGACCGACTTCAAGGTGATCTACTTCGGCCCGATGACGCTCGGCACCTTCTCCGGTCCGCCGGAGCCCAACCAGGAGTACTCGGGCAAGACCTCGGCGGATCTCGCGTTCACCTACAGTTTCACCGAGAACGCCAAGTTCACGCTCGGCGGCACCAACCTGCTCGACACCTTCCCGAGCCGGCAGAATCCGGACGAGACCGACAACGGCTACATCTACGAGGGCGTCCAGTTCGGCATCAACGGCCGCGCCTTCTTCACCCGCTTCAGCTATTCGTTCTGACCGCAAGCGGATTGGAAACGAAGAAGGGTGCCGCGAGGCACCCTTCTTCGTTGCGAGGCCGCGGATGGCCGGTTCAGTAGCGGTAGTGCTCGGGCTTGTACGGGCCCTCGACCGGCACGCCGAGGTAGTCGGCCTGGGCCGCGGTCAGCCGGGTCAGCTTCACGCCGATCTTTTCCAGGTGCAGGCGCGCGACTTCCTCGTCCAGCTTCTTGGGCAGGATGTAGACCCTGTTTTCGTAGCGGTCCTTGTGGGCCCACAGGTCGATCTGCGCCAGAGTCTGGTTGGAGAAGCTGTTGCTCATCACGAAGCTCGGGTGGCCGGTGGCGCAGCCCAGGTTCACCAGGCGGCCTTCGGCCAGCAGGAAGATGGCGTTGCCGCTGGCGAACACGTACTTGTCCACCTGCGGCTTGATGTTGACCTGCTTCACGCCCGCCAGCGCCTTGAGCGTATCGACCTGGATCTCGTTGTCGAAGTGGCCGATGTTGCAGACGATGGCCTGGTCCTTCATCGCGGTCATGTGCTCGACGCGGATGATGTCCTTGTTGCCGGTGAACGGGGAGTGTCACTCCCTGGCCACCACCGTGTCGTACAAACCGTAATGCGTCAGCCCCTCATGGCTCTCGATACCGGTATAGCGCAATGAAGCATCTTCGTAACGGCGGAAGGCGAATACGGCCTGATTCATGTGTTCGGTATTGAACACCTTCAACTTCACCAAGAGATGGAAGTCGGCAACGGTCAAGCCGGTGACCACCTTGAACAAGTCCGGTTCGATTTTGGTGATGACATCCTGCAAGGTGTTCTCGCGGAAGTCGGTCAGGTACATGAAGGCCGGGATGCGCGTGGCGAACTTGATCAGCTTTTCCGAGGGTGTCAGAAATTTTGTGTGAGAGGCATACCATGATGCTGCCAAGGAGCATGTATGCCACGCAAGAAGAAG
>CANNUR010000306.1 GCA_947523045.1 uncultured Prosthecobacter sp. | reverse complement strand
GTCGACCAGCGTGCCGACATCCTCGTCGATCTGTTCCTTGCCGTGTTCGTAGGCGTAATGGATGTTGAGCGAGCTGGCGTGGATGAGCTGGCGGAGGATGTGCTTGTCGAGCACGATCTTCTTGTAGTACGGGTAGTGCGCCGGCACCGGCACGTACGTGAACAGCTCGCTGATCGCCGCCGGCCCGCCGACCCGGTCGAGCAGGCCCTGACCGCGCAGGGCGTTGGTGAGGGTGACCGGATCGATGGCGAGATGCTTGTCATCGAACTCGAGCAGCATCTCGTAGACCGTGCGGTTGGCCTCGTGGTAAAAAGCGGCGGCCGGCAGGGTGACACGGCTGTCGGCGAGCCGTTCGTTCGGATCCTGCAGCAGGCTGGAGATGACCCCCTTCTCCGCCTCATCACTGAACGGCAGGGCGCGGTTGATGTTGGCCAGCAGCTCCTCAGCGCTCGGAATCTCGTTGCGCTTGCGGCCAAAGGGATTGGCCTGCGGCACGGCGGCGGCGCGGTCAGGCAGTTCACCGGGGGCGGCGGCAGCCTGGGCGAGATTGGAAGCAGATTCAGCCATGGGAGGGATCAACCAGAGGCAGGAAGCCGGGGGCGTCAATCTGAGCAACTTGTCAGCAACTGTGAACCGGCTGTGAGCAACCTGTGTATAAGCCGGCTTCATTTCCCACTTGTCGCGCCGCTCCCAGCCGGCAAGGTGGCGGCCTCATGCTGCGCTTCCGCCTTCTCGGCTTCCCGATCGCTGTTCACTGGTTCTTCTGGGTCAACATGGCCCTGCTCGGCGGCGCCATCGGTGCCAGCACCCCCGAGGCGATGCGCGCCCTGCTGATGTGGATGCTGGCCGGTTTTGTCTCGATCCTGGTGCACGAACTCGGTCACGCGCTGGCGATGCGTCGCTACGGCGACCGCCATGTCGGCATCCTGCTCTATGCCTTTGGTGGCGTTGCCCAGGGCAGCCGCGGGCTGACCCGGCGCCAGGACTTCGTCGTCAGTGCCGCCGGCCCCTTGGTGCAGATCGCCGCCGGACTGATCCTGCTTGCCCTGCATGACGTCTGGAAACCGGCACCGCTGCTGGTGCGCGCCTTCCTCGGCTCCTTCATCCAGGTCAGCCTGTTCTGGGGCATCCTCAATCTCTTCCCGATCATCCCGCTTGACGGCGGCCACATCGCCCGCGCCCTGCTCGGCCCGCGCCGGCTGCGCATCGCCCTCACCCTCAGCCTGATCTGCGCCGTCGGCGGCGCCCTGTTCTTCATCCAGCACGGCGGCCTCTTCGCCACCGTCTTCTTCGGCATGTTCGCCTTCAACAACTGGAAGGAACTGCAGGGCCAGCCCCAGGTGCCCTGGATGATCGGCCGCGACTGAGTCCGGCCTTCGCGACGTAACCCTTTCTTCGCCCCATGAGCGCCCTCGACGACCTCCTCACCTGCCTGCGTTTCGCCAGCGTCTCCACCGATCCCAAGCATCGCGACGACGTGCGCGCCTGTGCCGACTGGCTGCTGGCCAAACTGCGGTCGCTCGGCCTCGACGCCGCCCTGCACGAAACCCCGGGCCATCCGGTGCTGCTCGCCAAAAACGCCCACCAACCCGGTCGGCGCACGGTGCTGCTGTACGGCCACTACGATGTGCAGCCGCCGGAACCCTTTGGTGAATGGCTGTCGCCCCCCTTCGAACCCACCCTGCGCGACGGCCGCATCTACGCCCGCGGCGCCACCGACAACAAGGGCCAGCTCATGGCCCACGTCGCCGGTCTCGCGGAAACCCTCGCCACCGAGGGCGACCTGCCCGTCAACCTGACGATCCTGTTCGAGGGCGAGGAAGAGATCGGCAGCCCGAACCTGCGCCCCTTCCTGGAAGCGCACCGCGACGCACTCGCCTGCGACGTCGTCGCCATCTCCGACACCGGCATGGTCGCCCCCGGCGTCGGCACCTTCACCTACGGCCTGCGCGGCATCGCCTGCCTGGAAGCCCGGATCCACGGGCCGTCCATCGACCTGCACTCCGGCATCTTCGGCGGCGCCGTGGCGAATCCGGCCACCATCGCCGCGCGCCTCGCCGCCTCCCTGCACGATGCCGAGGGCCGGGTGGTCATCCCGGGTTTTTACGACGCCGTGCGACCGCTCCAGGACTGGGAACGCGCCGCCTGGGCGGAGCTGGGCGACGGCGATGCCGAGACCCTGGAGCTGACGGGTTCCCCCGCCCTCTTTGGCGAACCGGGTTTCAGCGAACGCGAGCGCCGCTGGGCGCGACCCACCGCTGAGGTCAACGGCATTGGCGGTGGCTGGCAGGGCGCCGGCTCCAAGACGGTCATCCCGCGCGAGGCCTTCGTGAAGGTCTCCTTCCGCCTCGTGCCCGACCAGGATCCCGAGACGATCCTCCACCTCGCGGAGCAGCACCTGCGCGCCCAGGTGCCGGCCGGCGTGCGTCTGGAGATCGTGCGTGGCCACACCGGCCGCGCCTACCTGACCGACCCGCAGAGTCCGCTCGGCCAAGCGGCGTGTCGCGCCCTGGAAAAAACCTTCGGCGGCCGCGTCGCCCTCATCCGCGAAGGCGGCAGCATCCCGATCGTGCAGGCCTTCAAGGAAGTGCTCGGCGCCGACACCCTGCTGCTCGGCCTGGCCCTGCCCGACTGCCAGGCGCATGCACCCAACGAAAACTTCCCGGTGGCCAGCTTCGAAGCCGGCATCCGCCTGAATCAGGAACTGCTGCGCGAGCTCGCGCGCTGAGGGGGTGTCCGAGCCGTGGAATCGATCCCCGTTTCTCAGTGGGACTGACGCCGCGGCGCGGGATCATCCTCGTGGGCGATGCCATCGTCTTCCCCTGAGCCGGGGACGACCTCACGCTGGATCACGGCCTTCGACCGCGTCCACTCAGTGCGGCTTGGCCGCCTTGTCGCCGTGACCTTCGGCCGGCTTGGCATGGCCCTCCTTGCCGTGGCTGTCGCCGTGGCCTTCACCATGCGCCTTGTGCATGCCTTCGTGCAGCACCTGGGTGCTGTCCCAGGAATGCTTGTCGCAGGAGACGGAGCAAAGCAGGAGGGCGAGGGCGGCGAATGCGGGGGCTTTCATGATCGGTAGCTAAAAGAACCGATACCCGCCCTCCCCCCCTCGCGCAACGGCCTTTTTTGGGCCACTAAGGAGCGCGAAGCTCAGGAGGCGGAGAGGAGTCTCCCCGCTCCCTTCCCCCGCCCTCCCTACACCCAATCCGCGCACAGCAGTTCCACCTGCTGCTGCAGGAGCCGCACGGCCTTCCAGCAGTTCGGCGAGGCCCAGCAGCGCTTCCCCGCCCTGTCCTGTCCGACAGCCATGCCCTGCTCGGCCTGCTCGCAGGCCTGTGGGAGCGCCTGCTCGATCCGGCGGGTCGCCAGCGGGTGCTCAAGATTTCCGTCACCCTGCACGGCCTCGAACCGGCCGATGCGGCGGAACAACTCGACCTCTTCCCCACGCTCGGCCTG
>CANNUR010000305.1 GCA_947523045.1 uncultured Prosthecobacter sp. | reverse complement strand
ACGTTCGGATCCTGCCGCAGCACACCCCGCAGCTCCTCGCGGTACTGACCGCGAAAACGTTCGAGCAACTCACGCAACAGCGTCAGCACGGCTTCCATCGTCAAGGCGTCCCTGACTTGTGGCAGGCTCGCCACAGGCGCGGCCCCCTCAAGCACAGGCAGCAGACGGTCCAGCCAGACCTCCTGCAGTTGCTGCAACCGTCGCTGGCGGCGGTTGTCGAGCACGCGATGCAGCAGCAGCAGGCTCCACAGCATCAGGGCCAGACCAGCAAGGGCGACAATGCTCCAGGTCAGGATGGGCAGGGCGGGATCCATCGCAGCAGTCTCAAAAGCGCCGGCCGGCCCCGAGGGCGAGGCCGTGGCGAATGACCGAATCCCGCACCTCCTCGCGCTCGAGATCGAGCCGCACATGCCAGCGCTCGCTGACCGGCACGACGAGGCTGGCAAACAGGGTCCAGGAAGTCAGGCTGCGATTGCCCGCCTGCAGGGTCTGGCGGGTGATCGATTCCACCGCCTGCCCTGCCCCAAAACGGATCAGCCAGCGCTCGCGCGGCTCGTTCTGAAAGGCCAGCTGCCAGCCATCGGCAGAGCCGCCCGGATCGAAAAAGAAATGCAGCCAGCGCGCGTTGACCGTCCAGCCGGCCGCCAACTCCTGCTCCCAGCCCAGCCTCAGGGTGCTGACCGCCTGCGTGTCGTAATCGGCATGCCGACCCTCGGCCAGCAACCAGCCCGCACCGACCGGTCCCAGGCTCTCCCAGAGCCGGCCGTGCAGGGCGGCATCGCCGTAAAACTCAGCGCTGTAACTGGCATCTGGGCTGAACCCGCCAAACACCGTCGCCCGCCACCAGGCCGCCGGTCGCGCGGCATAGCCCAGCTCGAGACTCTCATCCTCGAAGCCAAACCGCCGGCCATGCTCGTAGCGCAGCCAGGCATCGCCTCCCCACAGCGCCTGCGACCACGCCACATAGGCATTCCACCAGTCGTCGCGCTCGCCGCGGGCGAAGGTGCTGCCGCCCAGGCCGAAGTCGAGCCGCATGCGCCGGCCCGCGGTCTGCAACTCCTCCAACCGGCGCAGGTTGTCCGGGGCGGGATCGACGGCAACCGCGCGCTCAAACAAGACGCGTGCAGCGTCCAGCTCACCTTCGGCGGCTTCCAGATCGCCGAGCCCGGTCAGGGCATCGACCTGCCGGGGTTCGCGATTCAGCACGGCCTCGTAGAGTCGCCGCGCCCCTTTCGGATCGCCCCGCCAGCCGGCCACCCGCCCACGCAGGACCTGTACCTCGGTGTTGCCCGGGAACTCGGCGTCGAGCTCCGCCAGACGGCGTTCCGCGGCGGCGTAGTCCGCCTTCCAGGCCCAGACCCGTGCCTGCGCCATGCGCAAATCAAAATCCTTCGGCGCCAGCGCCAGGCCGCGTTCAAGCGCCTGCAGGGCCTCGTCATGCCGCTCCAGCCAGCCGAGCACGGTGCCGTAATGAAACCAGGCCTCGACATGTCCCGGCTGGGCCGCGACCGCGCGCGCCAGCAGTTCCGCTGCCTGCTCATGGCGCCCGCCTTTTTTGGCGGCCAACCCCTCCTCATACACTCCGGCTTGGCAGCAGGTGATCCACAGGCAGCAGACGGCAAAAACAGCTTTCATGCGGCAGGTTCGGCGGCCGTGAGCCGGGCGACGCGCGCCAGTAATTCGGCCGGACTGAAGGGTTTGGTCAGGTAGTCGTCCGCCCCCTGGTCCAGGGCGCCCACCACATCGGCATCGCAAAACCGTCCATCACCGGCATCATGCCATCGAGGATGATCAGGGCCGGGCGTTTCTCACGCGCCAGCCGCAGGGCCTGCTCACCATCGTAGGCGGAAATCATCTCCCACTGCTGCTGCTGCAGCTTGAAGCCAAGCACGCGGTGCAGGAGGGGATCATCATCGGCAAAAAGGACCAGGCGCTGCGGGGAAGCCATTCGACATTATGGAATTTCCAACATCGTAAAGCACAGCCCCGGGCCATCGCAAGCCCGGCTGCAGAGGATAGGGTTTTTCCTCAGCCCTCCGCCGCTTCCAGCAAACGGTCGAACAGCCGGTCGACCTCCAGCCGCGTCTCGGCGTCGAGGGCGTAGCCCACCGGGCCACGCACGCGTTCGCTCCGGAAAATGCCCTGGCGCACCAGCAGGTGCTTTTCCACCGCCAGGAAGGCGTCGAGGCTGGTCTGCAGCGACACCAGCGCGGCCAGCGGCCCGTGGATGCGGTCGGCCCTGGCGGTGTCGCCCGCCTGCAGGGCCCGCCAGAGCGGCACGAGGGCGCGGATCAAATCGGCGCCCGGCATGGTGCCGACCACGCCGCGCCGGAACGAATCGACCAGGGCAATGCCGCCCGTGCCCTCAAAAATGCGCGCCCGCCCGCCGGTGGCGTCGCGCAGGGCGCTCAGCCGCGGCCCGATCGGTGGCGCCTCGGGCTTGAACAGCACCCGCTCCGGACCAAAGGCCTCGAGCAGCCCGGCCTGCAGCTCGATCGACATCGGCCGGCCGACATAGCCGCTGGCGTCCTGGACGACGACCGGCAGGCACACCGACTCGAGGATGCGCGTGTAGTACCCGCGCAGCTCCGCCTCGCCCAGGGCCACCGCCACCGGCGGGATCGCCATCAGGGCCTGGGCGCCGCAGGCCTCGGCATGGCGGGCATGGCGCTCGGCGACCTTGGCCGACTCGGCCCCGACACTGATCACCACCGCGCCGCGCCCGGCGGCCAGGCGGCAGATCATGGCAGCCAGTTCATCGCGCTCCTCGCTCGACAGCCGCAGCACCTCCGAGACCATGGCCAAAACGATGCCATCGGCGCCGTGGCCGAACAGCCAGTCGATCTCCCGTTCCAGGGTCTCGACATCGAGCGACTCGTCATCGTGCCAGGGTGTCTGGAACACCGGCAGGACGCCGCGCAGCGCAGGGGAGGAATCAGGCATGCCAGTCATCGCCGCATCCGGGGCGGGTTCTTTCGGGAAAGGCGGAGCCCTGCCGTGGGTTTCGCACGGAGGGCACGGAGCCGGGCGCTCCGCCCGCTCACCGCTCCGGTTCGCCGATGGGCCCATCCAGCACCAGCGTGTAGCTTGTGCTGCGTCCTCCGGCCATGTTCTTGATCAAGATCCCGTGTTCCACGAGTGCGCGTATGTCACGCAGCGCGGTGTCCTCGGAGCACTTGGCCAGCTTGGCATACTTGGAGGACGTGAGTTTGCCCTCGAATCCGTCCAGCAGTCGCTGGATGACCTGACGCTGCCGCTCATGCACCGGCTGCTGATTCACCTTCTCCCAGAAGCGGGCTTGGAGCAGGACTCCGGAGAGAATTTCATCCGCCTGGGTGATGGCACGCCCCAGGCAGCCAAGGAACCATTCGAGCCAGAGGGTGATGTCGAGCCCTCCGCGCTGGGCCCGTTCCAGTTGCAGATAGTATTCCTTCCGCTCGGTCTCCATCTGCGACGACATGCTGTAGAAG
>CANNUR010000304.1 GCA_947523045.1 uncultured Prosthecobacter sp. | reverse complement strand
GGCCATCTCGCCGGCAAGGGGTTTGATGCGGTGTCGGTGCCCTTTGTCGGGGGCGAGATGCACCTGCTGCTCATTGTGCCCAAAAAGCGTGACGGCCTGGCGCAGGTGGAGGCGGCGCTGACGCCGGAAACGCTGGCCGCCTGCGCGCGGATGGAGCGACGCGAGGTGGTGCTGTTTCTGCCCAAGTTCAAGCTCGAGCCGCCGACCCTGGACCTGGCCGGGGTGCTGCAGGGGTTGGGCATGAAGCAGGCCTTCGATCTGCCTCCGGGCAGTGCCAACTTCGATGCCATGGCGCCGCGTCGTCCGGATGACTACCTGTACATTTCCAAGGTCTTCCACAAGACCTTCCTGGCTGTCGACGAGCGCGGTGCCGAGGCGGCAGCTGCGACGGCGGTGGCGATGATGCGGGCCACGGCGATCATGCCCGAGCCGGAGAAGCCGGTCGAGGTGCGGGCGGATCGCCCCTTCCTGTTTGCCCTGCAGCATGCCAGGACCGGTGTTTGCCTCTTCCTGGGCCGGCTCAAGGACCCGCGCTGAGTTGCGAGAACCGGGCGACCAGCGGCGTAGATTTCTTTACCCCCATGTTTCGCGCCCCGCTCTGTTCCCGTCGACACTTCCTGCACGCCAACGGCTTCGGCCTCGGCGGTCTGGCCCTGGCCACGCTGCTCCAGCGCGATGGCCTGCTGGCCGCTCCGGTCAAGCCGCTCACCCAGGGCGGGGAACGCTACGATGTGACGCCGAAGAAGCCGCACTTCGATGGCAAGGCCAAGGCGATGATCTCGCTGTTCATGATGGGCGGTCCCTCGCAGATGGACTTGTTCGATCCGAAGCCGATGCTGACCAAGTATCACGGCCAGAAGTTCCCGGGCGAAATCAAGTACGACAACCTCGCCCAGGCCTCGTCGAAGGTGTTTGGCTCGCCCTGGAAATTCCAGAAGCACGGCCAGTGCGGCATGGAACTGAGCGAACTGCTGCCCAACCTGGCGAAGGTGGTCGATGAGATCACGCTGATCCGGTCGATGAGCTCGGGCGTCAACAACCATGCCCAGGGCCTGTACGCGATGAACGCCGGGCGCATCACCGCCGGTCGACCCGCCCTCGGTTCCTGGCTGACCTACGGCCTCGGCAGCGAGACCGACGAACTGCCCGCCTACATGGTGCTGTCGCACCCGAACGGCCTGCCGACCTTCCAGGGCGAGCACTACACAAATGGCTGGCTGCCGGCGCTGTTCCAGGGCACCCTGGTCCGCGCCACCGAGCCGCGCATCCTCAACCTCGATCCGCCACCCTCGCTGGCCGGCCGGGCGCAGGCGCGCCAGCTCGACCTGCTCCAGGCCTTCAACGAGGCGCACCTGACGGAACATCCGGGCGAACTCGACCTGCAGGCGCGCATTTCCAGCTACGAACTCGCCGCCAAGATGCAGGGCGCCGCCAAGGAGGCGCTCGACATCTCCAACGAACCGGAGTCGATCAAAAAACTCTACGGGGTCGACAACCCCATCACCCGCGATTACGCGACCCGCTGCATCATCGCGCGTCGCCTCGTCGAGCGCGGTGTGCGCTACGTGCAGGTGCTGAATTCCGGTCAGTCCTGGGACCAGCACAGCTCGCTGCTCAGTAGCCTGCCGAAGAACTGCGCGGCCACCGATCAGCCGAGCGCGGCGCTGATCCTCGATTTGAAGCAGCGCGGCCTGCTCGACAGCACGGTCGTGCACTGGGGCGGCGAGATGGGTCGCCTGCCGGTGCTGCAGAACGATGCTGGCCAGGAGAAATGGGGGCGCGACCACAACACCTACGGCTTCAGCATGTGGGTGGCCGGTGGCGGCTTCAAACGCGGCTACGTGCACGGCGAGACCGATGAATGGAGCCACAAGGCCGTCATCGACGAGGTGCGCCACTTCGACTGGCATGCGACCCTGCTGAAGACCTTTGGCCTGGATCACACGCGCCTGACCTACAAGCGCAACGGCCTGGCGGCCTCGCTGACGGACAACCAGGGCGCCAAGATCGTGGACCAGCTGCTGGCGTGAGGGAATGGGAGAATAGGTCCTATAGTCCTATATGACCTATAACCGACCGCCCCTCACTCCCGGGTGATCGTCTCGTCCAGGTTGAGCAGCACGCGTGCCGCCTCAAACGGCGTCAACTGCGCCAGCGTGGCCCTTTCCTCGGCGCTGGGCCGGCGGGCGGTGCAGCGACGGAAGGCGGTCTCGAGCCCGTCTTTCCGGATGATCTGTTCCAGCGCCTGGGCGAACTCAACGAAGGCGGCATCGTTGAGCAGGGTCAGGGCCTGCAGGGGCGTGTTGCTGCGCAGGCGACGTGTGCAGGAACTGAAGCCGTCGGGCGCATCGAAGACACTCAGGCCGGGGGGCGGGGTGGCGCGGAAGACGAAGGTGTACAAACCACGGCGGTAGCGGTCCTCGCCGACACTGACCGGCCAGGCGCGCTTGACTTGGCCGAGCGACATGACGCCCTCAGGGATGGGCGGATAAACCGGCGGACCGCCGAGCTTGGGCGCGAGCAGGCCGCTGGCGGCGAGACCGACATCGCGGACGATCTCGGCATCGAGGCGCAGCCGGTTCTGGCGCCAGAGCAGGCGGTTGTCGGGATCGACCCCGGCGGCGGCGGCGCGGGTCTCGGCGCTGACCGTGCTCGACTGGCGGTAGGTGGCGTTGGTGACGATGAGGCGGTGCAGATGTTTGAGGCTCCAGCCCTTCTCCATGAACTCGACCGCCAGCCAGTCGAGCAGTTCCGGATGCGTGGGCAGGGTGCCCATGGTGCCGAAGTCGTTTTCCGTCTCGACCAGGCCGCGACCGAAGTACTGCTGCCAGACCCGGTTGACGATGACGCGGGCAGTGAGCGGGTTGTCGCGCCGCACGAGCCAGCGGGCGAGATCGAGTCGGTTGGGCTTGGCTGCCTCAAGGCGCGGTAGCACGGCGGGTGTTGCCGGCTGCACTTCCTCGGCCGGGCGGGTGAAGTCGCCCTTGGTGAAGACCGTGGTCCGGCGCGGTTCGCTGCGCTCCTTGAGAACGAGGGTGGTCGGGCCCTTGGCGAGGGCGTTTTCCAACTGCAGCTGGCGGTCGTGCAGCGGGTTGAAGACCGGGTCGCCGGTGCCGGTCATGGCCTTGAACAGCGTGCGCCGGTCGGCGGCGCTGCGCTGGCTGGCGGGTTTGGCGAGGATCCGGGCGGTGGCGTTCGGCAGGGCCTTGCGCGCCGTCGGGTTGAGATTCGCCTCCCAAGTGGCGAGTTCCTTGAGCCGGTCACCGACATGGGTGTCGAGACGATCGAGCACCTGCTTCAAGTCGGCACGCAGCCGGTCCGGATCCTGGCCGGGATCGGGCACGGGCAGGGTGGGTTCGTCCTGGTTGTTGAAGAAGGCGAACAGCTCGTAGAACTCGCGCTGGCTGAGGGCATCGAACTTGTGGTCGTGGCACTGGGCGCAGGCGATGGTCAGGCCGAGCCCGGTGGTGCCGGTGGTGGCGACCCGGTCGAAAACACTCTCGATGCGGAACTGTTC
>CANNUR010000303.1 GCA_947523045.1 uncultured Prosthecobacter sp. | reverse complement strand
GTATCGACCGTCATGGACGAAGGGCGCTTTTCGGTGCGATTTCACACCAACAGCTCTCAGCGGAAACGCATGGCCCACCCTATTTGCGAGTGGGATTTTTGATTCCTGTGCGGTCTGCTTCAGCGTATCCGGTCTCACGGCGGCTGCTCAGTCTCTTCTGACACCCGGCAGCACGCACAGCATCTCGTAGAGCAGGTTGGCGCCGATTAGCGCCGTGTTGCCGGAAGGGTCGTAGGGCGGCGAGACCTCGACCAGATCGCCGCCGACGAGGTTGAGGCCGGCGCAGCCGCGCACCAGTTCCAGCGCCTGCCATGTCGTCAGCCCGCCGATCTCCACGGTGCCGGTGCCGGGCGCGAACGCCGGGTCGAGGCTGTCGATATCGTAGGTGAGATAAGTCGGCGCGTCGCCGATCTTGGCGCGCACGCCGTCGATCAGCGGCTTCAGCGACTTGCCCCAGCATTCCTCCGCCTGCACCACCGTCCAGCCCTGCTTGCGCGCCCAGTTGAAATCGTCGGGCGAATAGCCGGTGCCGCGCAGGCCGATCTGGAACACCTTGTCGTTCTGCAACAGCCCCTCGTCGAAGGCGCGGCGGAACGGCGTGCCGTGCGCAATCTTCTCGCCGAACATCTCGTCGTTGATGTCGGCATGGGCGTCGATGTGGATCAGCGCCACCGGACCGTGCTTCCTGGCGACCGCCCGCAGCACCGGATAGGTCAGCGTGTGGTCGCCGCCCAGGGTCAGCGGGATGCAGCCGTGCGAAAGAATGCCGTCATAGGCGGCGGTGATGACGTCGACGGTCTTCTTCAGGTCGAAGGTGTTGATGGCGATGTCGCCGATATCGGCCACCTGGAGGCTGTCGAAGGGGGCGGCCCCGGTCGCCATGTTATAGGGCCGCAGCATGCAGGATTCGGCCCTGATCTGCCTCGGGCCGTGGCGCGTGCCCGAGCGGTTGGACGTACCGATGTCCATCGGGATCCCGACGAAGCAGGCGTCGAGCCCCTCCGCGGTCGGCTGCGTCGGCAGCCGCATCATCGTCGCCGGCCCGCCGAAGCGGGGCATCTCGTTGCCGCCGAGCGGCTGGTTGAACGCGCGTGTCATGAAAATTCCTCCATCTTGCCCGCCGCCCCTGGCGGTCAGGCCCGCTTTTCTCCGGCAGGCGGCGCTCCGGCCAGCGCCATCATCATCCGCGACTGCTCCCGCACCGAACGGATAACGGTCTCGACGTCCATCGTATCGTCTTTCACGAAGCCCATGAACGACATGTTCATGGTGTTGAACAGGATACGCCCGACCACCTCTATGTCCACGGCCTTGTCGATGGAGCCTTGCCGCCTGAGCCTGGCTAGCAACCGGCAAACCTGCCCGCACAGCTTCTCGTCGAGCTCGCCATAGTGGTGGCCCAGCCGCGATTCCGGATGCAGCACCGACATCGACATGGCGGCGCGCCACATCTCCTTGCTGAGATAATGCAGCGAATGGCGCAGATAGATGTCGAACAGCGCATCGACCGCGTCCGACGCAAGCACCGGGGGACGGGAGAGCACGCCCTCGCCGGCGCTGATGACCTCGTTGACCTCCAGCGAGACGACCGCGATCAGCACGTCGCCCTTGCTTTCGTAGTAGTTGTAGATCGTGCCGACCGACACCCCGGCCTGTTCCGCGATGGTCTCGATCTTCACACCCTCGAAGCCGAACTCGCGAAACAGCCTCGCCGCCGCCTCGACGATGCGGTGGTCCCTGTCGATCTTCTGTCTTTGCCGCAAGCCGGTCATCGTCGACAAATATGAATTGACTCATTTTTGAAAGCAATTCATATTTTTTCCGGATGTGATTTCGGAAATTGGACAGGGAGGAAACAATGTCTAAAGAACGATCTTCATTCGCGGCCGCTCTGGGCGTGCTTGCCCTTTCGGCCTCCGTGCTCGCGCTCTCACCGGCCAAGGCGGCGGAAGAACTCAACGCGCTGGTGTGGTGCGACAACACCGACCCGGCGCTGATCGAGCCTTTCGAGAAGGCCAACGACGTCAAGGTCAACCTCAAGGTCTATGAAGGCACCGGCGCCGGGCTGTCGATCCTCGACCAGTCGCAGCCGGGCGACTGGGACGTGATGGTGATCGATTCCATCGACGTGCAGCGCATCGCCAAGGACCGCTTCCTGCCGCTCGCCGACGACAGCCTACCGCTCGCCGGCCAGTTCCCGGAAGTGCGTATGGACGACATCCTGGTGCTCGACGGCAACCGCTACGCGGTGACGGAAAAGTGGGGCTTCAACGCCATTTCCTACAACAGCAAGGCGTTTTCGGCCGAGGACGTGTCGAGCCTGGAAAAGCTCACCGACCCCAAGTTCAAGGGACGGCTAGCCATCTACGACTACTACCTACCTGTCGAAGGCATGGCCTCGGTGGCGACCGGCACGCCGACCAAGGATTTCAGCGAGGCGACGCTGGCCCCGGTCAAGGACATGATGCTGAAGCTCAAGGCCAACGCCAAGCTGGTCGGCGAGGTCTCCGCCAGCCAGACGGCGCTCGCCACCGGCGAGGTCGACGTCGTGGTCGGCGCCGGCGAATGGGTGACGGCCGGCCTCCACGCCGAGAACCCCGACCTCGACTTCGTCATCCCTTCGGAAGGCGGCATCCTGTGGACGCAGTCGCTCGCCATCCTCAAGGACAGCAAGAAGGCCGACCTGGCGCTGAAGTTCATCCAGCATGTGCTCAGCCCCGAAGGGCAGGCGGCGCTCGCCACCTCGTCCTGCTACTGGGGCATGCCCGCGCAGAAGGACGCAGCCCTCACCAAGGAGCAGAAGACGACGCTCAAGTTCTCGTCCGAGCAGCAGGCCAAGGACCTCGCCGCCTCGAACCGCTATCCGGCCCCGGACGCGGACCTGGACAAGAAGATGCAGGATTTGTGGAACGACGTGCTGCAGGCCAACTGAGGCCCGCTCCGTTGCCCTTCCCCTCGACGAGAGGGGAAGGGAATTCCACGGCCGCTACGCTGTACGAAACCGCCATGCCCTTGTGCCAGTTTCTTACCCCCACCCCTGACCCCTCCCCACAAGGGGGAGGAGAACTTGGCGGTGAGCTTCCCGAATCCCCCTCCCCCTTGTGGGGAGGGGTCAGGGGTGGGGGTATTGAAGCCCACGGCGAAAGCATGCCGTGGCGATACGATGCACCGATGGCGACACTGCGATGACCGGTTCCAGAATCAATTGGCGCACGTTCCTGCTGGTCGGCCCGGCAGCCATTTTTACGGTGCTGTTCTTCCTGGTGCCGCTGGCGGCGATGGCGGTCGCCTCCTTCACAGTCGGCGGCGTGCTCTCGCTCGACAACTACCGCCACTTCCTGACCCAGCCGAGCTATGTGCGCGCGCTGGTCAACTCGCTGGAGGTGACGCTGGTGGTCACCGCCGTGTCCGTGGTCGTCGCCTACCCGCTCGCCTGGGTGCTGGCAGAGCGCGTGCCCGAGCGCTGGCAGCGTCTGGCACTGATGCTCACCATCCTGCCGTTCTGGACCTCCTACGTGGTGCGCTCCTATAGCTGGCTGCTGCTGCTC
>CANNUR010000302.1 GCA_947523045.1 uncultured Prosthecobacter sp. | reverse complement strand
GCACCGTGCGCGAAACCCTCGGCACCTTCGCCAGCCATGACAGCCGCAAGCAGGACGCCCTGCCCCATGAACTCGGCACGCATGCAGCCACCGCCCTCGACCAGGGCTGGGTGCGGCCAACCAAGCGCGTGTTTGACACCAGCAAGGTGAGCGACCACTTCGCGATCATCCCCACCGGTCTGATCCCGCCCAAGGAGCTGCCGGAAGCCGAGCAGAAGGTCTTCGACATGGTCGCCCGTCGCTTCGTCGCCGTCTTCTTCCCCCCGGCCGAGTTCGAGGTCACCACCCGCATCACCCGGGTCGGACAGGACGCCTTCAAGAGCGAGGGCAAGGTCATGATCGAACCGGGCTGGCTGGCGGTTTACGGCCGTCGCGCCGCCGCCGAGGCGGGTGCCGAGGGCGACAGCAAGGATCGCCTCATCGTCCAGGCGAAGGATGGTGACACCGCCAGCACAATCGACGCCAAGACCGAGGAGTTGGCCACCAAGCCGCCGGCCCGCTTCAATGAGGCCACCCTGCTCTCAACCATGGAAAACGCCGGCAAGTTCGTCGAGGACGAGGAACTCGCCGAGGCGATGAGCGAGCGCGGCCTGGGCACACCGGCGACGCGCGCCGCCATCATCGAAGGCCTGATCCAGGACAAGTACCTGGAGCGCACCGGCCGCGAGCTCTTCGTCACCGCCAAGGGCCTGGCCCTGATCGACCAGATCAGCCAGATCGGCATCGAGGCGTTGAGCAGCCCGGAACTCACCGGCCAGTGGGAATACAAGCTGCGCCAGATGGAGCACAACCAGCTCGACCGCGCCAGCTTCATGCGCGACATCCGCAACCTCACCACCGAGGTCGTCGAGAAGACGCGCGCCTACCTGAAGATCGCCAAGGAGAAGGTCTATCCCGACTTCGACGCCGTCTGCGGCCTGTGCGGGCAGCGCGGCTTCAAGCAGACCGAGGATCATCTCTCCTGCAAGAACCCCGACTGCAAGGTGCGGGTGTACAAAATCATCGCCGGGCGCGTGCTCAGCGACGACGAGATGCGCGACCTGCTGGAAAAGCGTTTCCTGCCGCCCATGGAGGGTTTTCGCAGCCGCAAGGGCCAGGAGTTCACCGCCGGCATTGAGATCAAGGACGACGGCAAGACCGCCTTTGTCTTCGCCGGTGGTGAGAACGATCCCGACGCCCCGCCCCCCTTCGATTTCAGCACCGCCACCCCGCTCGTGCCGGCCTGTCCGGTCTGCGCCAAAAAGGGCCGCAAGGGGGCGATTTACGAGACGCCCGACAACTACATCTGCAACGTCGCCGCCAGCGATCCCAAGGCCTGCAATGCCAAGCTGCCGAAACTGCTCTGCCAGAAGGCCATCACGCCCGACAACGCCGTACTGTTCTTCACCGAGGGCAAGACCGCGCTCATTGAGGGTATGATCTCCAAGCGCGGCCGGCCGTTCAAATCCTTCCTCGTCTGCAATGCGGGCGACAAACGCCTGCTCGGCTGGGAATTCCCGCCGCGCGAGGCAAAGCCGAAGGCCGAGGGCGCCGCCGCCGCTCCCAAGCGCAAGAGCCGCTTTGGCAAAAAGGACGAGGCCTGAACTCCGTGGCACCGCCATGATCCCCTGCCCCAGCCTGGCCAGCCCGGAAGGACGCGCCCAGTTGGCGGCGTTCTACCGCGGGCAGTTGGTCGACAACATCCTGCCCTTCTGGCTGCGCCACGGCCTCGATGCCCGGCACGACGGCATGCTCACCTGCCTGGACCGCGATGGCAGCCTGGTTGACAGCGACAAGAGCATCTGGTTCCAGGGACGCGCCGCCTGGACCTACGCGACCTGCTTCAACACGGTCGAACCACGCCGCGAATGGTTCGATGCCGCCGGCTCCTGCCTGAGTTTCCTCGACCGCCACGGCTACGCCACCAATGGCAAGCTGTTCTTCACCGTCACCCGCGACGGCCATCCCCTGCGCATGCGGCGCTACGCCTTCAGCGAGGCCTTTGCCGCCATCGGCCATGCCGCCTATGCCCGCGCCAGTGGCGACCACCACTACCACGAGGCGGCGGTGCGCGACTTCGCCTCCTTCCTGAAGCTGTCCTTCGAGCCCGGCGCCATGACGCCCAAGGTCAACGCCGAAACCCGGCCGATGATCGGCATCGGCGCCCCCATGATCGGCATCGCCACCGCCCAGGAACTGCGCGCCAACCTCGGCCATGTCGAGGTCGCCGGCCGCAGCGCCACGGAGTGGATCGACCGCTTCATCTTCGAGATTGAGCGACTCTTCTTCAAGCCCGAGCTCAACGCCCTGATGGAAACGGTGGCCCCAGACGGCAGCGTGATCGATCACTTCGACGGTCGCTGCCTCAACCCAGGTCACGCCATCGAGTGCGCCTGGTTCATCCTGCAGGAGGGGCGGCTGCGCGGCGAAAGCAGTTACAAGCGGCTCGGCCTGCGCATCCTCGACGCCATGTGGCGGCGCGGCTGGGACGAGGAGCACGGCGGCTTCTTTTACTACCGCGATGTCTTCCACAAGCCGGTGCAGGAGTACTGGCAAGACATGAAGTTCTGGTGGCCTCACTGCGAGGGGCTCATTGCCGCCGCCCTGGCCTATCAGGTCAGCGGCGAGGAAAAATACGCCCTCTGGCACCGGCAGGTGCACGAATGGAGCTTCCGGCATTTCCCGGATGCCGAGCACGGCGAGTGGTACGGGTACCTGCACCGCGACGGCACGCCATCGACCCGGCTCAAGGGCAGCCTCTGGAAGGGGCCCTTCCACCTGCCGCGCATGCTCGGCTACCTGGCACAACTGCTAAATGAGCCGGCTCCGGCGTTCTGAGGTGGCCTGAAAGGCGGTGGGCTCGGCCCCCGCGTCCAGCCCTCAGAGCATCGTGTGCTCGAGCGCCTGCACTTCCTTCTTCACCAGCGCACCGACACGGTGCTTGGCGAGGTAGACCTGGGCGGCGTTGATGCCGAGCGCCTCGCTGGTCTTTTTCACGCCCCAGCCCTTCATCACGTAGCAGTCGAAGATCTGGAACTGGCGGGGCGAGACCTTGGCCTTGACCCGTTCCAGGGCGGCAGCCGTGATGTTGTCGCGCCACTCGCGGTCCCAGATCTTTTCCAGCATGTTGTCCTTCTCGTTGGAAAGACGGTCGAGGGCGAGATTGCTGGTCTCCTCGCTGTCGGCATTGCCCTGGTCGGCCAGCGAGGGCTGGCGCTTGCGGGCGCGGAAGACGTCGAGCACGCGCCAGCGGGTCATCTGCAGCAGCCAGGCCTTGAAGGAACCGGCGCGGGGATCGTACTGCCCCTTCTGGACCTGCCGGGCAATGGCGATGATGGTTTCCTGGATGACGTCAAAAGCCTCCTCGCGGGTCAGGCCGGCCTTGGTGGCAACGCTGTAGATGAGGCGCCAGTAGGTCTGGTAGAACTCGTTCCAGGTGCGCTGGTCTTCCCAGTTGTTGAGACGCTCGATCAGGCTCTTGCGGGTTTTCTCCCACAGGCCTTTCTCTTTTTTGGCTCCTTCTGGAATGTCGGGCGTCTCCTCCATTTCTAAGTAACTATAGTCACCGCTTGTCCGCCCCTGTCAAACAGCGGA
>CANNUR010000301.1 GCA_947523045.1 uncultured Prosthecobacter sp. | reverse complement strand
GCCACCTGCAGCGGGGGCAGCGGATCTGAATCTAGCTCAGCCTGAGAGATGGAACGTCGGCAATTCTCGACGATAAAACGGCAGTGTCCGGCTGCCGCTAGGTTGTTCCAGTAACCAGCCTTCTCTTGAAACGTCTTCAGGTAGAGCCCGACGCCATTGTCCATCCCATCAAAGCCCGGTGTCGCTTCAAACCCCTTGAGTTCCACCACCTCGATAGGACGGGAGTCACTCAGGATGAAATCGGGGCGATAGAGGTAGGTCGTTTTCGCCGGAGCGGCAGGACGCAACACCTCCGGCATGACGTTGAGTTCGCGCAGGCGCAGCGGCTTGTAGACCTGGCGACCCTCGCGCCAGTAGCGGGCAAGCAGGTGTCGCTCCTGATGACTGTCAACTGCTGCTATCAGCCCACCGGCAAAGCCCACCGGCAATGTGCTGAAACGAATCGGGCGCCATGCGCGGGTGTCCAGCATGGCCACAAAAAAATAGGGCCCCTGAATTGGTCTGCCGTATACCGAGGCGGCCTTGGCGGCGGAGCAACTCCGAACTCACAGCCGGCGGCGACCAAGCAAAAAGCGGCAGACAGGGCACCAGCCCGAAAAGCACTTTCAACCCCCGGGTGCGGGCCGCGCGGGCGAGAGATTGTCCGGCGGCGAGAAAAGCCCGCTCCCGCACCAGTGTTTCCACCTGACCCATGACGGCCGTAACCGGCGGGTTGCCGCTGGCGGTGACCCAGGAGGCGGAATATGCCCGCGAGAAGAGTGCACGGGTCAATTCGTGAAAACCGGTCAGCACCGCCCCGTCCATCGCATCTCCCTCAAGGATCTCCTCGGTCCACTTGTCCACTCCTCGGTTGATGCGGGTATAGTGGCGATGAAACACACAGTCGAGCGCGTGTCGGTCGAGCTCACGCACCCGACGAACGTGGGGTCTGACGGTGCCCGCAACCACGGTGACACTAAGCCCTTCTTCTGGCCGGCATCCGCACGTTAGCGGACCGGCAGATGTCACCGGCCAGGTTAAAACCAGCCACTACGGGCCGGGTCAAAACCAGCCACCCCGAGGGTGGCAGAGGTGATGAAGGATTGAGGGTTGAGGACAAGGATAAAACAGGCTGAAGGCGAGGCGTCGGTAGCCTCCGTCACGGCAATCGAGCGTGGCGTCCGCGTGCTGGGCCGGGGCCGGCGAGTCGCGGAGCGCGAGGCCGGCGTTGGTGGCGGCGCGGGGCTACCGTGCTCATGCGGGCCGGGACTTGGTCTTGGCGAGGGCGGCGTCCTTGAGGCGGTAGCTTTCGCCGGTGATGGCGATGACTTGGGCGTGGTGCAGGAAGCGGTCGAGGACGGCGCCGGCGGTGGGCACATCCTGAAGCAGTTTGCCCCAGTCTTCGAGTGGTCGGTTGCTGGTCATGATCGTGGAGCGCGTCTCGTATCGGCGCATGATGACTTCGAGCAGATACTCGCCGGCGTGCTTGGGCAGCGCCCGCAGGCCCATGTCGTCGATGATGAGCAGATCGGGCTTGATGTACTGGCGCAGGACCCGGTCGCGCTGGTGGAGCGCATCCTCGGCCAGGAAGTCACGGACCAGGTCGAAGATGGAGCGATAGCACACGACGAAGCCCTGTTTGATGGCCTCGTAGCCGATCGCCTGGGCGAGGTGGGTCTTGCCGACGCCGGGCGGGCCGATGAACAGGACGTCGGTCTTGGCCCGGATAAAGTGGCCGGCCGCCAGTTCGTAGACCTGCTTCCTGGGGATCGACGGATTGAAGCGCCAGTCAAACTCGTCGAGGGGCTTCAACCGGCTGAAGGCGGCGACCTTCACCCGGCGCTGGATCTGGCGCTGGTGGCGGACGTTGACCTCGTCCTGCAAGACGAGGGTCAAAAACTCCTCGTGGCTGAGTTGGTTGGCGGCGGCTTCCTGGAGGCGGACCGGCAGGGTCTCGCGCAGCCCGGACAGGTGGAGCTCCCGCAGGAGCGACTGGGTTTGGTTCATGATTCGAGTTGGTAGTGGCTCAAGTCGCGGATGAGGGGATGGGCCTGGAGGAAGTCGACCTGCACCACGCGCTCGCCCTCGGCGGCGAGACGGCGCACCGCCCGCAGGCGCCAATGCCCGAGTTGCACTGCCTGGGCGCAGGCCCGTTCGAGCGGGCCGATCGGATGCTCGCGGGCCAGGGCGAGCAGACCCTGTAGGACACGCAACCCCTCGGGGCCGCGTTGCTGGATGAGGCCCTGCGCCCACGCGCCGCAGTGCGGCCCGAGCAGCCGGCAACGCTCCAAGAGATACGCGGCACCGCGCTCGATGATGACGCGCTTGTGGTTGTGCAGGTGACCTTCGTCGGTGACGAAGCGGCCGGGTTCGGCCCGCACGTGGGCCGCGATCGGCTCGAAGCGCTGGTTGAAGATGCGCAAAAGGCGCGACTCGGCCCGCACCCACACCTGGCAGCCGACATACTCCGGCGGCACCGAGTAATAGGCCCGGCGAAACTCGCGCCCGGCGGCGTGCGCCCGCTCCGCCTGCGCGAAGAACGCACCGACTTGCTGGCGGATGGTGCCGTGGATGCGCCGGTCGGCGATCGAGCGCTCCCACTCCTGCAAAAAGGCGTTTTGGGCCGCGAGGCTCGCGAAGCGCCGCCCGCGCAGGGCGTTGTTTTGGACATACTTGACGCCGGCCTCGACCTTGCCCTTGTGCCGCGGGATCCCGGGCTTGGTCGGCAGGACCGCCGTGCCATAATGCGCACAGAAGGCGCGCAGCTTGGGGTTGATCTGCGGATCGAACCAGTCCGGCTGGATGACCGCGGCCTTGAGGTTGTCGGGCACGATCGTGGCGGTGACCCCGCCGAAGGCCCGGAAGGCGTTCTCGATGCAGCGGATCACCGACTCGGTGTCCTGCCGCCAGACGACCTCGCTGTAGCCCTTGCGCGAGTGCGAAAGCACGGCCCGGAACAGGTGCGGGCGGCGGACCCCGCCGGCCTGGGTCGTGGTCTTGGCGCCCCCGCCGAAGTCGATCTGCATCTCGTCACCGGGGGCGCACTCCAGCCGCCGGTATGGCAGGGCGTAGCGCCGGGTGATGTGTCGCACGAAGCGCTTCACCGAGCCGTAGGCGCCACGGAAGCCATGCTCGCGCACCAGATCCTGATAGATCCGTTGGGCGCTCAGACCGGCCTGCACCGCCGCGGTGATCGGCTCGGCATACGGCGTGCACAGACTCGGCGGACCCGGTGGATCGCCGTGGGCCGGGTTGGTGGCTGGTTTTGCTTCCGCCCCAGGGTCGGAGCCGTGGGTCAGGTTCGTGGCTGGTTTTGGCTCCGAACCGTGGGCCGGGTTCGTGGCTGGGTTTGAAGCCAGGTATCGGCCCACCGTCTCCCGGTGAATGCCCAGCTCACGCGCGATCCGCCGGGCGGACCAGCCACGTTCTGCTAACGTATGTATCGAATGGTGAAGGCTCACTGGGAGGACGTTCATTGCGCCCCTTCTGCGACTGGCGTCGCAGCGGGCGCAACTCCTCAGAGTGGCCGATTTTGAAGTGACCGAAACTGGCCGGTTTTAAGGTAAGCGTCCGGCTGAGCCCCTCGTAGTCAAGGGGAGGTGAAGCCGGTATGATAGGCGGCGATGACAACCTTGCCG
>CANNUR010000300.1 GCA_947523045.1 uncultured Prosthecobacter sp. | reverse complement strand
GCGTAGAGCTGGCGGTAGGGCCCATAGGGCGCCTGCGCCTGCGGGCTCGGGTCCTGCGCGGCGCGCACCAGGTCCACGCGCAGCTCGGCCTCGGCGGTGATGTCCTGGGCCGACATGGCCTCGGACAGCGACTGGCGCAGCCCCCGCAGCTCATCGGCCAGGGCCTGGCATGCCCGGGCATCGTCCGCCCCGCCATCCGCGAAACCCTCGATGCCAAGGGCAGCAGCAGCCTGGAGGCGATCTTCCGCAAGCCAGCCGATGCCGGCACGGTCGCACAGAAGCCGGCCGCTCCCAAACCGGATGTCTCCAAACCCGAAGCCCCCCGCACGGATGAGGAACTGCCGCGCGGTGCCGGCGGCTTCAGCTTTGCCCTCGCCAAGGCCGCCATCGAGGACGGCGCCCTCACCCTCAACGCCAAGGACAATGTCATCGAGATCACCCGCCTCGGCTTTCGCGTTGGCGGCATCGACCTCGAACAGCTCAAGCCGGGCACGGAACTCGCCGCCGAACTCGAGGCCCACCTGCGCGTCACCGGCCTAACCCGCATCGACGGTGCCAAACGCCAGGCCGAACTCGCGGTGCTCGACCTGCGCGGCACGGGCAGCGTCGCACCGCTCGACGCCAAGACCGGGCGCTGGAAACCCAATACCCTGCTCAACCTCAGCCTCGCCAAGGGCTCGGTACTGGCCGGCCAGCAGACCCTCGGCGACGCCGCCGGCTCGGAGTTGCGCAAGCTGCAGGAATTCGGCATCGACCTCTCCCCCGTGCGCATCGGCGGCCCGCTCCAGCAGGACACCGTCATCGCCGGCCGCTGGGTCGGCGGCGCCTTCATCCTGCGCGAACAGGCGCTTTTTGTCTTCCCCGAATACGAGGTGGCCCTGGAGCCAAAATGCTGGCTCGACACCGTCAATGACCGCCACGAATTCGACGTGCGCCTGACCTGCGGCCCGGAACTGCAGCAGCGCCTGCAGCAGGGCATGGCCAGGGCCAAGCTCGGCGAATCGGTCGCCCGCGGCCTGGTCACCGCCCTCGCCGATGAACGCGGCCGGTTGACCTTCGACATCGAATCGCGCGGCCCGCTCTCCGACCCGAAGGTTCGGCCCAAGACCGACCGCGTGCTGAAGAACCTGATGAGCGGCCAGGGCCTCGGCGACCTGCTCAAGGGACTGCTGCGCTAAAAAAACGCGCCGCGGCAAACCGCGGCGCGCTGCAGAAGGCGAATGGAAGGAACGGTCAGGCCACCAGCGGGTGCAGGTTGTCCTTGCACCACTGGCCGTTCTGCCTGGTGACACCATCCGGATCATCGACCGCGGCGTGGGCCTCGTCCTCGCAGATGATCCAGCCGGAGTAGTTCCGCTGCACCAGCCACTCGGTGATCTTGTGGAAGTCGAGCTTGCCCGTGCCCATCTGTGCCCAGGGCTCGGCGCCGTTGCCGGAGAAGTCCTTGTAATGGATGTGGTTCACCAGGTGCTGCCACTTGTTGAGCGTGGCGATGACGTCCATGCCGCCGCGGATGATGTGGCCGACGTCCGGGGTCCAGCCGGTGACCTTGGGATCAAGGCTGCTGAGGACGACATCGTAGTCCTCCTGGGTGCGCACCAGCGAGGCGGGCGGGCTGTTCGGATGGTAGGAGCACTTGATGCCCAGATCGGCGGCGCGCTGCGAGACGCGGTTGATGTTGCGGGCGACGTTGAGGCGGCGGCGCTGCACATCCTTGGCGCGGCCGCTCGGCAGCGTCACGGTGCCGAGCATGGCGCCCGGGAAGTGCTTGAGCAGGTCGATCGTGAAATCGGCGGCGGCGCGTTCATTGGGCGCCTCGTCCTCGCCGTCCCAGGCGCAGACCAGGGCCAGACCGGCCAGCTGCATGTTGTGCTGCTGCAGGGTGTCCTTCAGGCGCACCGGATCACAGAAATCGCCCAGCCAGTACTTGCAGCAGCCCAGGGCGCTTTCCGAGATCTCCAGCACCATCGGTTCGATGCCGGTGAAGCCCGCCTCGGCGGCAACCCGGATCATGTGGTCGAGTTTATTGTCATAGCCTTTGCCGGTTCCCTGCATGAACCAGGTGTAGACTTCCGAGCCGAATTGGATGTTTGCCATGTGGGTTGGAATGTGGGTTGTTTCAAGCGCGCGAACCGCGCCCCGCCATTGGAGCCGAGCCGGGAAAAAATGTCCAGCGACGAATTGCCAGCCGCCCTCCGGAGCCGACCTGAGCCGTGACGGGATGCAGCAAGGCCAGTCTCAGGCGCCGAGCAGCTTGGTGTAGGCGCTGCCTTCGTTCTGATCGATGCGCTCCGGCCGTCCCTTGTGGGTGTACGTGAGCGCGGTGTGATCGATGCCGAGCAGGTGCAGGATGGTCGCGTGCAGGTCGTGCACGTGCAGGCGGTCCTCGACCGCATAAAGGCCGAGGTCATCGGTGGCGCCGTAGGTGCGCCCCCCCTGTACGCCGCCGCCGGCCATCCACATGGTGAAGCCGGTCGGGTTGTGATCGCGACCGTCGCCCTGCTCGCTCATCGGCGTGCGGCCGAATTCCCCACCCCAGATGACCAGGGTCTCCTCGAGCAGACCGCGCGCCTTGAGATCGCTGAGCAGGCCGGCAATCGGCTTGTCGACGGCGTGGCAGAGGCGCGAGTGGTTGGCCTCGATGCTCTTGTGGCTGTCCCACTTGCTGCCGGCGCCGGAGTAGAGCTGGACGAAACGCACGCCGTTTTCGACGAGGCGACGGGCGAGCAGGCAGTTGCGGCCGAAAACGGCGGTGGCCTCGTCGTCCATGCCGTAAAGTTTCTTGGTGGCCTCGGTCTCGCGGCTGAGGTCGACCGCATCCGGGGCCTCGGCCTGCATCTGGTAGGCGAGCTCATAGCCGCGGATGCGGGCGTCGAGTTCGGTGTTGCTGGCGCGGGTGGCGTTGTAGTCGCGGTTGAGCTCGGCCAGCAGGTCGAGCTTGTCGCGCTGGCGACGGCGGTCGACGCCCTTGGGGTTGTCGAGGTACTTGATCGGCACGCCGTCGGAGTTGAACTCGACCCCTTGGTACACCGCCGGCATGAAGCCGTTGCCCCAGTTGCGCACGCCGTTGACGACGGTTCCCTCGCTGTCCTTGATGACAACGAAGGCCGGCAGGTTCTGGTTTTCCGTGCCAAGGCCGTAGGAGGCCCAGGCGCCAAGCGAGGGACGACCGCCGAAGACCGAGCCGGTGTTCATCGAACAGACCCCGCCGGCATGGTTGATGCCGCTGGAGGCGCAGGAGTGGATGACGGCGAGGTCGTCGGCATGGCGCGCGACGTTGTCAAACCAGTCGGAGATCCAGAGGCCGCCCTCGCCGTGGCGCTTCCAGGTGCGCCGGCACTCGAGCAGGGGCGAATTCGTCTCGCCCATGGCGGTGATGGGCGCCTTGAAACTGGACGGCAGCGGCTGGCCGGCGAGCTGGTTGAGCAGCGGCTTGTAATCGAAGGTGTCGAGATGGCTGGGGCCGCCCTCCATGAACAGAAAAATGACGCTCTTCGCCTTGGCGGCGCGCTGCGGCAGGCGCAGCGGTGCCGCCTGGGCCTGATTACCGGTCAGGGCAGCGAGGGCGACGGCGCCAAAGCCGCAGCCGGCGGTCTGCAGGAAGTCGCGGCGGGAAGTGGGTAGG
>CANNUR010000299.1 GCA_947523045.1 uncultured Prosthecobacter sp. | reverse complement strand
GTGCAAGGGAAGGAGTGTCGCCCATGTTCCATTGAAGCGACACTTTGCCGCCTGTCATGCGGAAAGTGAGGTCGGAATCGCGCTTTTAGGGGCGGTACACGCGGGTCTTGCCCGTGTAAGAATCGATCTGGATGCAGAAAAAGTTGCGCGGCTGGCCAATCAGGGCGTCCTTGCTCTCGATGATGGTCAGGTAGCTTTTGTCATAAGAGGGCACGGTGAAGGCAGTGGCTCGGGCCTGCTGATCCCCCTCGACAGCCGCCGCTTCCGTCAGCATGCGCATGGAGCCATCGGCGTAAAAACGCATGGATGCGTAGCTGACCGAGTCCGGCTGGGCACTGCCCGCCGGCCTGAACAGGTAGTTGCCGTCGGAGTCGGGTCGCTGGTTGTTGACCGTCTGCAGCAGCGGAGAGAGCTGCTCAAGTCGGGATAGAATGATCCCAGACTCCAGATAATAGACCTCGGACAGGGCGCGCTCGCGGCCAATCTGAGGGCTGTGAACCACTTGGTAGGCATAAAACAGGTCCTCGCCTGGACGATCGGCATTGCTGTTGATGTATCGATAGAAGCGCATCTCCACTTCCGACCCCATGGATACGGCACTCTGCTGGGCAAGACTGAGGCGATTGACCAGGGAATCCCCCGAAGCACTCAGCCGCGTCGAGCGGATGACATCCAGCAGGGTCGGTGTCACCAAGGCGACCATTAGTGCGATGATGCCGATCACGGCGATCATTTCGATCAGCGTGAAGGCGCGTGAATGTCTGCGGGGAGGAAGGCTCATGGAAGACGGCGGCCGGAGTTGCAGGGAAAAGAGGCAGGATCAGGTGCTCCATTTGGCGCCGCGCAGCGACACCGTGGCGGAAAAGATGCGGTAATTGACGCGGTATTCCTCACGCAGGATTTGACTGATCTGCTCCAGGGTCTGATTGAGTTGTGCAGCGGGCTCACGGGTGACCAGATTGCTGATTCTGCTGCCAAACGGCGGTGTGTCAGCACCTCCCGAAGTCTGGGAAAGGCGCACCGCCGATTCTTCATCGATCGCCACCAAAACGACCCGGACCAGCGGTGGCAGCAGATACTGGGTGCCCTGCGGCCCGAGACCGATCTCATTCGCCATTTTGATGACTTCCGAGTCATATTGAAAATCCTCCGCAATCAGCGTGGAGGTGCCTGAGGCATCTCCGCCGCCCGTGGCGGCCGCCACATCAATCATCGGCGAGATGATGAGCGCAATGATGTTGTCGGCAACCGGCCGGGTCAGACTGCGGTTCAGCGCCGTTTCCCCCTGTTCCAGGGGGATCCCCGCCCGGCTCATCCAGGCCTTTTTTTCGTTCCGGTCGGCATAGATCAGATTTTGTTCGGCGGGCGGCGAGTATTCCATCAAGCGGTAGCGGTACCGCAGGTTGCTGGAGGTGATGAATTCGGGCCGGAAGAATTCATCGGAGGTGAATTGCACAAAGTAGCCGCGGCCACAGAGCAACCGGTCAAGCCCAACGAAGCTCGGGTCGTGGGCGACCCCGAGTGGGGCCTGAAAAAACACGGCATGCCCCGGCAGAACTTCCGAGTCGCCCCCGGTGGGCACCAAGGGTTCCCCCGGCCCGCCCGAACCCGCCGGACCACAGACAAAGCGCAGATCCGACTTGCGCTTGTAGCTGGTGGGTGCCGCCGTCGCGGCGGAGGCGGGATCCGTGGTCAGGTAATTGTTGTCGTAGTCCAGGTAGGTATTGAGGGTCGCCTGGCTGAGGTTGCGGGTGATGATGTCGAAGGCGGTGCGCGCCTCGCGGAACTGGCTGACACGCGCGTTGGTGCTGCTCCAGGTGGTCTGGACCGTGCCGATCACCTCGGCACTGATCAGCAGGAGAATGGACAACACCGCCAGGGAAACGAGGATTTCCACCAGGGTGAAGGCACGTGCCGCACCACGGCGCAAGACCGCCGACGGAGAAAGGGGGGCTTTCATGGTCATGAATGCAGGAGATCAGGGAGCAAAACGCTTGGATTCGAGGATGCGGAAGCGGTAGTAGTTTTCCAGCGGCGGCAGGGCGAAGGGATCGGAAGCGGCGGCAAAGTCCACCTGGTTGCCGGCACGCTGCAGGTCGCCCTGGTCGATGTAGCGCTCGACCAGGAAGGACCCGCGAAACTCACCCGTCATGAGGTCTCGGTTCGGGTCAAACTGATTCGGCGCGACCGAGCGCAGCGACTTGCGGATGGACTGGGCGCGCACGTGCACCCGGAAGGTGTTGGAGCGCGTCGTCAGGCGGGCGTAGAGGCTGGAATAGGGCCGCTCGCGGGTGTTGTCACCTGTGGAACAGTGCTCCGCCCAGAACTGGCCCATGGCACCATTGCGCGTGGCGTAGCTCTGCACGGATGCGGGAGTGACATTGGCTGCCGAGCCGGGAACCGGATTGGGAATGAGGTGAATTTCACAGATCTGCGAGGCCGAGCGGAACAGGCCCGCCCGCATGTTGGTCGGCAGCTCGGAAGCGTTCGCGCCAACACCAAAGTTGAAGCGCTCTTCAAACTGGCGGAGGGTGCCCTGCACGCGTTCGCCAACCGCGATTTCCCACCAGCGCTGGTCAGAGCCGCTTGTCGGGCGGAATCGGTCGATGGCGATGGAGCGGTGCCAGTAGGCATTTGCATTGGTCTCGTTGCGCATGACCGGAACGGTGGTGCCGTTCACGCCCCAGCCGTTGCGCACACCCTTCGATTCGTTGTATTGATTGTTGGGCAGCGCCGCAAACAGTTCCCCCTTCATCAGGGCATGCAGGGCGGTGGCGCGGCGGATGTGCGTGAAGGGCAGCATCTGGTAGTTCATGTTGATCTTGCCTGCCGTCGACAGTGGTTCGCTGATGGCATAGGGCTCGACGACCGGCATCCAAAACAGGTCCAGGAGATAATGGTCGGGCGGAGTCTGCTCGCCGGGGTGGATGCCGGCCATGGGCGCGCCGCCCGTGACGCTGTTTGGCATGATGGCATGCGGCCGGAAGAGGAGATTGGTCCAGGCCCCCTGCCCGTTGTTGTCATGCACACGGCTCGGCAGGGAGCCGAACATCACGGGCGAGGAGATCAGGCGGTTGGGTGTGAAGTAACTGCCGCGACCGTTGGCGTAACGCTCCTCAAAGCTGTCGCTGCGGAAGTAGGTGCCGCGCCACTTCTGTGCGCTGCTCCAACCCGAGCGGAGGTATTCGCCCACGGAGTAGTTGCCCTCGTCCGGCTTGTTGAGGAAAGGTCCGGCACGTCCACCCGGATCACTGTCATCGAAGTCGTAGTAGCGCTGGGCGAGGACGCTGGCGGTGTTGTTGTGCGGTGCGTCAGGCGTGCGGGCCGCATCCGCATTCACTGCGGGAGGCAGCAGACGGCGGGTGCGGTCAACGTCCGTGGATGTTTCATTGGCGGCTCCGTAATCAAACCCCGGCTCACTGCCCGCGGTGTAAGACGAGAAATTGTGCGCCAGGTAGGCATTGATGTCGTTGTAGAGACGATGGGGAGCCCACTCCGAGGCCAGGACGCGGTTCTTGGCGGCAATCAGACGCGGGTCACCGTGAACGGGCTGCAGGGTTCTCACGACGTCGGTACCGAAATGCCAAGGGCGATCCCAGGACGCGAGCGGGTCGTTGTTGAAAAAGCCACCGGGGCCATAGG
>CANNUR010000298.1 GCA_947523045.1 uncultured Prosthecobacter sp. | reverse complement strand
ATCCAAGGCAGATCTCAGCCATTTGACCGATTAACCAACATGGGCCTCTACCTTGCCAACTACGAACAGACCGCACATTCGGCGGTGAAAGCCTTTTGGCGTCAACGTGCAAAAGCGCGCGCCAGGCAAGCCGCCAGGGGCAAACAGGACCAAGGTGAACGCGCCGCGGTGACAGGTGGCAGAAACATGGATGCCTTCCTGCATCTGATGGAAGACCTCACGCGGGGCAATGGACTCGAGCGGGCGACTCTTCACCTGCAACGCCGCGCCCTCACCCTTCCAGGCTTTTTTCGTCCCACCAAACTCTGGGACATGCTGATCCTGGATGGCGACATCCTTATCGCGGCGCTTGAGTTCAAATCCCAGGTCGGCCCTTCGTTCGGAAACAACTTCAACAACCGAGCCGAGGAAGCCATCGGCACGGCCCACGACTTCTGGACTGCGTACCGCGAGCGCGCCTTTGGTGACATCCCACGCCCATTTCTCGGTTGGTTGACCCTGGTCGAAGACGCTCCGGAATCCCGCAGTTCTGTGCGCGACACCTCCCCACACTTCCCGGTCTTGAAAGAATTCAAGGACGCCTCCTATCTGGACCGCTACCACGTGCTCTGCCAGAAACTGGTGCGCGAGCAACTCTACACCTCAGCCACCTGCCTCGCCTCACCCCGCACGGCACTCAAGAACGGCATGTTCACCTGCAAGGACGACATGACCAGCCTCAACAGCTTCGTGACATCCTTCGCTGGCCACATCGCCGCTGCCGCAGCCAGACCAAGAGGGTAAAAAACCTCCGTCCTGCTTGCTGACCTCAGCAAGCCTGAGGCAAGTACCTCCACGGAAGCCCTCACGGCTTCATGCCATCCGCGGCGCTCCAGGGCTCCAGGTGGCGCAGGTTGCGGTGCTGGAGGGCGGCGCGCAGGTCGGGCAGGTCGAAGTGGGCGAGCACGTTCGGCGGCAGGGCAGCCAGGGGCCAGCGGTAGTCCTCGGTGGTGGCGATGGCCTGGTAGGACTCGAGGGCGTTCTTCAGCGTCACCTGCTGGACCCGCGGTTCGAGCACGGCGGCAAAGGTGGCGGCGAGCGCGCCCCAACCGCGGCCGGCGAGGTGGATTTCCTCGTGACCCTGATCGGCCAGCCAGTCGATGACGCGCAGGACGTCGAACACGCGCTGGCCCAGATACGGACGATCGAGCATGAGGCCGTGGGCGCTCAGAAAGTAGTCGCTGCCGTAGGGCTTGAGGAACTGGTTGCTGCCGCAGATGTCCGGCTGGCTGTCGCCAATGCCGCGCAGGTCGCAGGCGTAAAAGGCCGCGCTCTTTTCGTCCTCCAGCAACTGCTTCACCAGCGGCTCGCTGCGCAGGTCGGCATCGGCCGAGTGATGGGAGAGGTAGAGCACCGCGCGCTTGCGGCCGAGCGTCGGGCGCGACACGTGCGACTCCGGCGTCAGCAGGGTGACGAGGGCCTGCACGCCGGGTTCGGTTTCGACGGCGTAACAGGCGTGGCCCTTGGTCGGGTACTGGCGACCGCTGAGCGGGCGCAGGATGCGGTAGTCGGACGTGCCTTCGGCGGCGGGGATTTTCAAGACGTCGCGGACGGCTTTCTGCAAGGCTTCGCCGGCGAGCTTGGGTCGGGCGGCAGCGAGCTGCTCGGCTTTCTCCTGGGTGAAGCTGAAGATCGTGCGCGACAGCGGCCCCGCCTGACCGCCGGGCAGGCACCAGAGGGTTTCATCCTTTTCCATGACGAGTTCCGGCTCGGTCTGGGCGTCGGAGATGCCGGTGGCCTCGTTGAAGAACCGGTACATGCCCTCGCGATTGACGCGCGTGTAGCCGTGCGGATCCCCGCCAATGTGCAGGCGGATGGCCTCGGGTTTGCCGAGCAGGGTGTAGAGTGACTTCAGCCGCTGGTGCGCCTCGGTGCTGCCGCGCACGTCGAAGAAATCTTTTTCCTGGGCGAGGATGACCACCGGCTTGGGCGCCTGCGCTGCGAGGAAGTCGCTGTGGTCCAGATCCAGGGCGAGCACACGCGGCGGGCACTGCTCGGTGTCGGCCGGCAGTTCGTTCTCGGCATTGCGACGAAACGTCGTGATGAAGCAGGAGGGCGCGGCCATGGTCCAGCGCGGCTCCACCCCGCAGAGCCAGGCGGTCTGGGTGCCACCGCCGGAGTTGCCGGTGACGCCGACGCGCTTGGGATCGACCTCGGGACGCGTGAGCAGGTAATCGAGCGCGCGCACGCCGTCCCAGGCAAACCAAGCGCCGAGAAACTCGCCGACGAGGGTTTGCTGGTTGCCGGCCTGGATGTGCTCGCTGACACCCGGGCCGTAGCGCGCCTTGGCGCCGTCGAGATATTGAAAGCGCTCGCCTTGGCCGGCCGGATCGATCAGGAAGACCACGTAACCGAGGCGGGCCAGGCCTTGGGCAAAGCTTTGGTAGGCCTCGGCGGCCTTGCCGTTGGCCGAGTGACCGCAGACACCGACCACCCCTGGCAGACGTCCGTCGCGCCCCTTGGGCACGTACAGGTTGCCGGTGACCAGGAAACCCGGGCGACTCTCGAAGACGACCATCTCAATGCGGTAGGTGTCGCGTTCGACGGTGCGGGTGACGCGGGCCTTGAGCGGTGTGCGCTCGGGTTCCGGACCAAAGCTGGCGCGGATGCGCTCCTGCACCGATTGCACATAGGCTTCGGCGTCGGCCTTCGTCTTCAGCGCCTCGCGCCGGGCGTCGCCGCGTGCTTCGGCGGCGCGCACCTGATCGACCAGCCATTCCTGCATCATGCGCGGAAAGCGGTTGAGCGGCTCCGGTCCGGCCTGCTGGGCGGCGACCGGGCTGAGAGCAAGAAGGCAGGCGGGCAGGAGTCGGCGGAGCATCATGGCAAAAAGCGTTGAACAGGAGCATACCTGCCGCAGGGAACGCTTCTTTCCCCGAGTTCGCCGCCGTGCAATTCGATTGGCGACCCTCGCCGCGCCATGCTTGATTGGAAGAATGCCCTTCCGCCGCCTCCTCCTTTCGCTCGCGCTTGTCGCGGTCAGCGCCTGCGGGCGCGAGCCGGCCCCGTCCGGTCCGGCACCGACGGGCAGCGTCTGGGTGGTCGAAGCGCCGCAGGGCGGCGGTCGCCTCTACCTGTGCGGCACGATCCACATCCTGCGCCGCGACGACTACCCGCTGGCGCCGGCCTATGAATCCGCCTATGCCGACACCACCCGGCTGGTCTTTGAACTGCCGCCCGGGGCCGGCACCGATGCCGCGCTCGGCGCGCGCATGCGCGAACTGGGTCGCTATGGGGACGGGGAAACCCTGGAGAACCGCTGCGGCCCGGCGCTCTGGCAGCGTCTGAAGCAGTGGGGCGAAAAGCGCGGCGTGCCGGTGGCGACCCTCAACGGCTGCCGCCCCTGGTTTGTCTCGCTGCTGGTGACCAGCACCGAGTACGGCCTGCTCGGGGCCTCGCCGGAGATGGGGGTCGACCGCCATTTTGAGGCGCGGGCGCGCCGCGATGACAAGCCGGCCGAGGGCTTGGAGACCGTCGAATTGCAGTTGCAGCTTTTCGCCGGGCTGGAAGAGAAGCTGCAACTGGCCATGCTTGAGCAGACGCTCGACGAGGTCGACACCCTGCCGGAGGAGTACAGCCGGATGATCGCCGCCTGGAAGCAGG
>CANNUR010000297.1 GCA_947523045.1 uncultured Prosthecobacter sp. | reverse complement strand
GATGTACGGCGCCCCCTCAAAGAGAATGCTGAGAAAGGCCATCAGCACGTCGCCAAGACGGCTGGGATCGGGGAGCGCGGCGGGAGTCATCGGGGGTGCAGTGATAAACGGGACGCGGGGTTCCCTTCAAGCGGGAAAGTGTGTGCCGTTGTTGCCAAGACTCACGGCTCAAAGAACGGGAACAGCTTGCGCAGTTCATCCTCGGAGGGACGGCGACCGTACTCGCAGACCTCAAAGGTCTCGGCGTAACGCACGGCCTTGCCGCGCTCGGGCCCGTACCATTTCACGAGCAGATCGCGATGGCGGTCGGCCTCGCTGCCCTGACGGGCGCCCCAACGACGCTTCAGCCAGGCGCGCCGGGCGACCTCGTCAGCGGCCGGCGGCACCTGCGTTTCGACATACTCGGCCGAACCGCTGGCACCGCCCTCATAGGCTTGTGATGTCAGCTCGTGCAGGCCGTCGAGTTTCTGCTCAAAGGCGTCGTCCACCGCCACGGCGATGTCCGGCGTAAAAGGGTAGGGCTTCTGGAAGCCGTCGCTCGAGTACAAAAACACCGGGTTCTTCTTCAGCGGCGGCACATCCGGGCAGATGAAGGGCACGGTGACCATGAAGGCGGCGTCCTGGATGAGCACGCCGACATAGCGGTGGTCGGGATGATAATCCCAGGGGCGGTGGGCGATGACGATGTCGGCGCGCCACTCGCGGATGATGCGTGTGATCAGCTTGCGGTTTTCCAGAGTCGGCAGCAGTTCACCATCATGGATGTCGAGCACCTGCGAGGTGACGCCGAGCTTCTTCGCGCAGGCGGCGGCCTCGGCGGCGCGGCGCAGGGCGAGCGGACCCCCGGCTTCGCGCCAGTGCCCGATGTCGCCATTGGTCACCGAGACCAGTTTGACGTGGTGGCCGAGCCGCGCCAACTTCACGGCGGTACCGCCCGTTTTGTACTCGGCGTCATCGGGATGTGCGCCGAAAACGACGATGCGCAGTTTGCCATCCTCCGACTGGGCGAGGGTGACGGTGGTGAAAAGCAGGCTGGCGAGCAGGAAGAGAGCGTGGCGCATCTGCTTTCCTACGCGTTCGCCAGCGGCGAACTTCCAAGGGGTCGCCGCCGGGCTCAGTGCGCGGACTGTGCAGAGGTGGCTGCCTTGAGCTGGCTCTGCAGTGGCTTCGGATAGGCGCCGATGACGACGATGGCAGCGGCCAGAACGAACAGCACGACGCGGGTTGGTGCGCTCACCGTGAGCGGCGCGCCGGCAGCCGGTGCATTGCCATACATGGCGAGTACCGGGCGCAGGTAGTAGTAGAAACCGGCGGCCGCGCCGATGACGGCACAGGTGAGGGCCGCCCAGGAGGCGTGATCGACCAGGCCGAGGAAGACGAACAGCTTGCCCATGAAACCGGCGGTCAGGGGCAGGCCAGCCAGCGAGGCGAAGGCGAGGGTGGCGGCGAGGGCGAGTGCCGGCTGGCGGCGGCCGAGGCCGGCGAGGTCGCGCAGGTCATCGCCCAGACCATTCTGGCGCAGGATGGCGAGCACGAGGAAGCCGAGCACGGTCATCGGCAGGTAGGTGCCGAGGTAGAAGGCGGTGACACCGGCGCCGGAGAGGTCGTAACGGGCGGTCGGCGCGGCGGCGAGGGCCAGCAACAGGTAGCCGGCGTGGCTGATGCTGGAGTAGGCGAGCAGGCGCTTGACGCTGGTTTGGAAGAGGGCGGGCAGGCTGCCGAGCAGGATCGTGGCGGCGCCACCGATCAGCAGCAGGGAGGTGATCTCCGTGCGGAGCAGTGAATCTGCACCGGTGAAGGCCTCAACGACGCGGCTGAGCACGACAAAACCGGCGGCTTTGGAACCCACCGAGAGGAAGGTGGTCACCGGCAGCGGCGCGCCCTGATACACGTCGGGCACCCAGATGTGGAAGGGGGCGGCGGCGACCTTGAAGCCGAGGCCGGCCAGCAGGAAGGCGGCGCCGAGCAGGGCGGCCTGGCGCGGGGTCTCCGGTTCGGCAAGTGCGGCGGCAATGCCCTCGAAGCTCATCGAATCGGTCACGCCGTAGATCCAGGCGATGCCATAGACCAGCACGCCGGTGCTGAGCGCGCCGAGAATCAGGTACTTGACGCCGGCTTCCAGCACGAGGCTGCTCCTGCGGGCAAAGGCGACCAGCACGTAGAACGACACGGTCACCAGTTCCAGGCAGACGAAGACGGTGATCAGGTCCTTGGCCGAGGCCATCCACATCATGCCGGCACAGACCAGCAGCGGCAGGCTGAACATTTCGTTGTGACGCCCTTCCGGGCAGTGCCGCTCAAGATAGCCGCGATTCTCGACCGTCAGCCAGAGCACGGCGAGCGTCGCCACCAGGGCAAAACCCTTGTAAAACAGCGCCAGGCTGTCGAGCTGGTGGAAGGGTTTGACGAAGTCGGGAAGGGCGGCGGTCGAGGTGTCGGCGAAGGCGAACAGCAGCAGGGCCAGGGCGGTGCCGCCGAGGCTGAGGGCTGCGAGCGTGCGCCGCGGCACGTTGGGCAGCAGGGCCTCAAGACAGAGCAGGCCGACGCCCAGCAGGACGAGGAAGATTTCGACGGCGAAAACGGACATGGTCGGGGGAGATGCAGGTTACGGGGCCGTCTTGAGCAGGTCGAGCAGCAGCCAGGGGCAGCAGCCGGCGATCAGCAGGGCGGCGGCGAGCAGGATCAAGGGCAGGCGCTGGGACAGTGAGGGATCATTCATGAACAGGCCGGTGGTGGCCGTGCCCTGAAAGATGTCGCGGTAGGCGCGCAGCATGTACACGGCCGACATCACAACGCCCCAGAGTGCCAGCACGACGGTCCACTGCAGCGGGCCGAAGGTGGTGCTGCCGTCGGACCCGAACGCGCCGAGGAAGACCAGCACCTCACCGGCGAAGTTCGCCAGGCCGGGCAGGCCGATCGAGGCGAAGGCGCCGAAGGCGAAGAGGATGGAGAAGACCGGGGCGTGTGAGGCCAGGCCGCCGAGTTTAGCGAGTTCAAGCGTGCCGAGCTGGTTGCGCAGGCGGCCGGCGAGGGCGAAGAGCAGGGCGATGGAGACACCGTGGGCGAACATCAGCAGGATCGCACCCTGCAGGGCCATCTCGGTGCCGGCGGCGATGCCGAGGAAGATGTAGCCCATGTGCATCACCGAGGAATTGCCGAGAATGCGGTCGAGGGATTTCTGGGCGATCGTGACGAAGCCGACGACGAGGATGTTGCCGAGCAGCATGAGCAGCAGGGCCTGCTGGACCCAGCCGACATGCGGACCCTGCGGCAGCAGCGGCAGGGCGATCTGGATGAGACCGTACAGGCCGAATTTCTTCAGAACGCCGGCGTGCAGCATAGCCACTGGTACCGGTGCGGTGGCGTAGGCCGGCGCGGCCCAGCTGTGCAGCGGGAACAGGCTGACCAGGGTGCCGAAACCGAGCAGCAGGACAAAGAAGATCAGGCCCTGCTTCTCCACCGGCAGCGGGTTGGTGGCGGCGACCGCTTTCAGAGCGTTGAGATCAAAGGTCAGCTTTTGGCCACCGCTGTACTCCAGCACCAGCCAGCCGAGACCGGCGAGCAGGACGAGGCTGCCGGCGCCGAGATAGAGCGTCGTCTTCCAGGCCACCGCCCGCCGCGTTTCGTCGTCGGCCCGGCCGTGCA
>CANNUR010000296.1 GCA_947523045.1 uncultured Prosthecobacter sp. | reverse complement strand
GTATGAGGAGGTCGAGGAGATGCTCGACAAGCATCCCGAAATCGAGGCGGTCTTCATCGCCACGCCCGACCACCTGCACGCGCCGTTCTCGCGTCTCTGCCTGGAAAAAGGCAAGTCGGTGTACTGCGAGAAGATGATGTCGAACACCATCGAGGGCGCGCGCGACATGGTCAAGGCGGGCCGCGAGAACAACGGCATCTTCCAGATCGGCCACCAGCGCCACTCCAACCCGCGCTACATCCACCTGCGCGAGAAGATCCTCAAGGCCGGCCTGCTCGGACGTGTCACCCACTGCTACGGCCAATGGAACCGTGGTGTCGCCGCCAGCCAGCCGCTCGGCATCCCGAAGAATCAGACGATTCCCACCGAGATGCTGGAGAAATATGGCTTCGGCAGCATGGAAGAATTCCGCAACTGGCGCTGGTTCGCCAAGTACGGTGGCGGCCCGATCTCCGACCTCGGCGCCCACCAGATCGACATGTTCAACTGGATGTACGAGACCACCCCAGTGTCCCTGTTCGCCGCCGGCGGCGTCGACTACTACGACGGCACCCCCGGTCCGGACGGCCAACCGAAGGCGAAGTTCGAACTGCCGGACAACGTCATGTGCCTCTATGAGTACCAGACCAAGGAGGGCGTCATGCGCGCCTACTACCAGGTTCTCACCACCACCGGCAGTCAGGGCTACTACGAGAAGCACATGGGCGTCAGCGGCTCGGCCATCATCTCCGAAAGCCCGACCTACAACCAGGTCTATGCTGAACCTGGCCAGGACTGGACGCAATGGACCACCGGCGACAACCCCCTGCTGGTCAAGGCGCCGGACGCCGTGAAGAACAAGTTCTGGGAGCACCCGCGTTCCTGGGCCAAGCCACAGCCGAAGTCCTACAACGTCACCGGTGTGGCCAAGGCGGTTGCCGACGCCCGCGAATCGAAGGCGCTCGATCCTTGGGAAATCCCGGTCATCCTCGACGTCTATCCACACACCCCGCACGTCGCCAACTTCATTGAATCCGTGCAGATGAAGAAGCCCGAGCACCTGACCTGCAACGTCATGGATGCCTTCAAGTCCTGCGTCACGGTACTCAAGGCCTATGACTGCCTGCAGACCGGCCAGAAGTACATCTTCAAGCCCGAAGATTTCGAAGTCTGATTCCGTCCCATTCAAAAGCCCCTCTCTCCTCCATGAAAAACCAAGCCCTCGCCCTCGCTGCCATCGCAGCTCTCGCCACCCCGGCCGTCGCCCAGGAAGTCGAAGTCAAAATCGAGTTCCCGAAGCCGATGTTCATCGGCACGCCCGTGCCCGCCAAGCTGCCGAACTTGGAGCAGCCTGACCCGAGCAAGATCATCAAGTCCTTCATGGCACCGGCCGGCACCGTCAACGTCGCCCTCAACAAGCCGGTGACCTCGAGCGATCCCGCCCCCATCATCGGCGAACTGGAACTGGTCACCGACGGCGATCCGGACGGTTCCGACGGCTGCTTCGTCGAGCTCGCCCCCGGCCCGCAGTGGGTGCAGATCGACCTCGAACAGTCCACCACGATCAACAAGATCGCCATGTGGCACTACCACAAGCAGGCCCAGGCCTACGTCGCCGTGGTTGTGCAGGCTTCTGATGATCCGGAATTCAAGACCGGCGTCACCACCCTGTTCAATTCCGACATCGACGACGTCCACAAGTTCGGCGCCGGCAAGGATCCCGCCTACATCGAGACCAACCACGGTCGCGTCGTTGACGGCAAGGGCACCAAGGCCCGCTACATCCGCCTCTACAGCAACGGCAACACCTCGAACGAAATGAACCACTACTGCGAAGTGCAGGTGTTCGGCGTTCCCGGCAAGTGAGCTGACTGCCATCTCTCCAACCGCCGCCGGCTTTCCGGCGGCGGTTTTTTTGTGCCGATGAGCACCGCCCCCGCGGCCGTCACACCGCACAGCCCACGTTCTCGTTCTGCGCATCCTTGATCTTCACCCCGCTCGAAAACCGCAGGCAGCGGTAGGCTTTCCGATCCTCCACCCAACCCGCACGCTCTTGAACCCGTCCACCGTCCTCGCCTCAATGCCGATCAGCGGATCCACTCCGACAGCCGATTCTTCTTCAACACATTGCCTCGTTTTCATGACACCATTTTTGCTTGCCTATCAGCAAGAATCACACCTTCAGTAACCCGCCATATTTTCCCGGCTTGCCGGGTGGCATCGACCGTGCTTCAGGCTCTGGCATGATCCGTCTGCTGCTGCTCTTCCTCCTGCTCGCCGCGCCGCTACGCGGCGACGAGTGGTGGGCTTGGAGCATGCTCGAATTCCGGCGGACGGAAACCTCGTCGACCGGGCTCTTCCTGGGCAACCGGCTCGATGACGAGGACGGGGCCTACGTGCAGATCGCCAGTCCGCGCCATCGCCAGGCCCTGCTGCCCTGGCTCGACCTTGGCCTAGGGCTATCGCTGCTGAACATCGAGAGTTCGACCACCGGCGAACGCTTCTGGCAGGGGCGACCCGAGGTGGAACTCAATCCGCATGTCAACCTGGGCCCGCAACTGCGGCTCGACCTGCGCAACCGCATGGAGTGGCGCTGGAACGAGCGCGAGGAGATCGACATCCATCGCTCGCGCCACCGCCTGCAGGCGGCCTGGACGCTGAAGCAGCCGCTCGGGCCGCTGACGCGCTGCTTTGTCAGCCATGAATGGCTGAGCGACCTGCCCAATCGGCAGTCGCTGGAGAACCGCGCGGTGCCGCTCGGCCTGACCTTCCGGCTTTCCGACCAAGCCGATCTCGACCTGTTCTACATGCTGTTCTCGGTCCGGCAGCAGGCGGTGTGGTCGCACGAGTCGGTGCTCGGCACCTACTTGCGACTGCGCTTCTGAGGGGCGGCGGCCTTCTTGACCGCAGTCTTGCCGGGCTCCTTGACCCCCCTCTTGACGGCTTTCTTGACCGTCTTCTTGCCCCCCTTCTTGACTGCCTTCTTGACCTCCGCTTCCTCCGCATCCAACTCATCGAGCTGGCGCTGCAGTTCGGCGGCGCGCGCCTCGAGATCGGCGAGCTTCTGGGTCGCCGACGCGCGCTTCTTGAGGATGCGGCGCAGCTTCGGCCAGTGCTCCTCGTCGACGATGTAGCCGATGCAGCGCTCGGTGCCGCAGCGGCAGGGATGGTCTTCCCAGGTGTCGAGATCGAAGCCGTAGTTGTAGGTGAGTTCCTCGCCCTTGGCGATGGCGCGCTTGGAGTAGACCCAGATGCGGCCGCGCTCGATGAAGGCCTCGCAGTTGGGATCGCAGGAGTGGTTGATCAGGCGTGCGGCATTGCCGGTGTGGGCACCGTCGATGTCGTAGCGGCTGTTGAGGGTGAAGATGTAGACGGCGGCGCAGCCGGTTTCGCGCGACTGCTCCAGCAGGGCCTGGCCGCGGCGCTCGCTTTCGGCCTTGGTGATCCTCTCACCGATGTACTCGATGACGGGCGTGTCCGCCGGGATGTCGGAGCGGGCGAACAGCCCCTGGTGATGGATGGAGGAGCGACGGGCGATCCACAGGGGCTGAGGGCTGGCGGCGGGCATGAAGTCGGGAGAGGAGCGGATGTGATGCCGTCGCCCCAGGGAAAGTCAAGCCGGGCTCCAAAAAGTTTGGGGCCCGGCCGCTGGAAGCATGCCGTTGGGTCAGCGCAGGTTGACCG
>CANNUR010000295.1 GCA_947523045.1 uncultured Prosthecobacter sp. | reverse complement strand
CCTGCGCCAAGCCTGCTGCGACCTGCGACTCACCGGTTTGGCGGGCGAGCGGCTGGCCGGTTTGGAAGCCGACGACCTCTCCGGCAAGTGGCCGGTGCTGGGAGAGCGGCTCGACGAAATCGCATCGGCCGGAGGCAAGGTGCTGATTTTCAGTCAGTTCGTCCAGTATTTGCAACTCGTGCGCGCGGAGTTGGAGCGGCGCGGCACGGCCTTTGCCTATTTGGACGGCTCCAGTCAGGATCGCGAGGCGCAGGTCCAGGCCTTCCAGACCGATCCGGAGAAGCGGGTGTTCCTGATCAGCTTGAAGGCCGGCGGCTATGGTTTGAACCTGACGGCGGCGGACCATGTCATCCTGCTGGATCCCTGGTGGAACCCGGCGGTGGAGGCGCAGGCGATCGACCGCGCCCACCGCATCGGCCAGGAGCGGGTGGTGACGGCGACGCGGTTGGCCCTGCGCGGCACGGTGGAGGAGCGGATTTTGGCCCTGCAGGCGAAGAAGCGCGGCCTGGTCGAGGCGGCGCTCGACGATCAGGCGCCGTTGATGCAGGGCCTGAAAGACGAAGACCTCGAGCAGTTGCTCGAGGTCTCGTGATCGGCGCGGTGCCGGCGTTGGGAGCTGGGCTCAGCGGAAGCTCTTGGCGAAGTCGTCGGCGCTGGCCTTGGCGACCACCTTGGTCTTCTGGAAGGTGCTGGTTTCGCCCTTCTCGATGAGTAGGCGCTCGTAGTCGGCGCTGCTCATCGGCAGTTCGATCGTCTTGTCCTGCCAGGTGCTGAGCAGGATGGCGTTGGCGAGTTCGACGCTGTGGATGCCCTGCTCGGCGGGGCTGAGCAGTTTTTCGCCCTTGAGGATGGCGTTGGTGAAGTTCTGCAGGATCTCCACGTGCTGGCCGCCGCTGGCCTCGACGGGGATTTCGATGCTCCAGTTTTCCGGCATGGCGAAGGCGGCCTCGGCTTCCATGCAGAACTTGCCCATCGGCTGGCGGTTGCGCTGGAAGTGGATCTTGACGCCGTCGGTGACGGTGAGGCGACCGTTTTCGGCGGCGATTTCCAGGCGGTTGGCGCCGGGGGCCTCTCCGGTGGAAGTGACGAAGGTCGCGGTCGTGCCGTTTTCCCAGGCCATGTAGGCGGTGACATTGTCCTCGACTTCGACCTGGTGGTAGCGGCCGAACTGGCAGAAGCCGCGCACGCTCTGGGGCATGCCGAACATCCACTGGAACAGGTCGAGGTTGTGCGGGCACTGGTTCATCAGCACGCCGCCGCCCTCGCCCTTCCAGGTGCCGCGCCAGCCGCCGGTGGCGTAGTAATAATTGGTGCGGAACCAGTTGGTGACCTCCCAGTGGATGCGGCGCACCTGGCCGAGTTCACCGCTGTCGATCAGGTCCTTGACCTTCTTGAAGGTGGCGTTCGTGCGCATGTTGAACATGGCGGCGAAGATCTTGCTCTTGTCGGTGTGGGCGGCGATGAGGCGCTCACAGTCGGCCTTGTGCACCGAGATCGGCTTTTCGACGAGCACATGCAGGCCGTGCTGGAGGGCCTCGATGCCGATGGTGGTGTGCGAGAAGTGCGGGGTGCAGATGAGGATGGCGTCGATGCGGCCGGAGCGGATCATCTGGCTGACATCGGTGAACGGGTGCTCGCCCTCGAGCAGTTCCGGCAGCGTGCCGACGCTTTCGCAGAGGGCGGTGACGCGCAGGCCGGGGACCTTGCCGGTACGGATGTTGTGGAGGTGGGCCTTGCCCATGTTGCCGAGGCCGACGATGCCGAGTCTGACGTTTTCCATAGTGGTGCGCAGGCTAGCGGGGTGGCGTGACTGGTCAACCCCCGAACTGTGCAAGCGCTTGCGTGTCGGGCGTGGCCTGTGTAAGGGGCGGGCATGGCGGAACAAGGTACCCTTTTGGTGACGGGCGGCGCGGGCTACATCGGCTCGCACACGGTGGCGCGGCTGCGCGCGGCGGGCGAAAAGGTCGTCGTGCTCGACAACCTGGTGTTCGGCCATCGCGAGGCCCTGCCGGACCCGGAGGTGGTCTTTGTCGAGGGCGACCTCGCCGATGCGGCCCTGGTCGACCGGCTGTTTGCCGAGCACCGTCCCGAGGCCGTGCTGCACTTTGCCGCCTTCGCCTACGTCGGCGAATCGGTGACCGATCCGCTCAAGTACTACCGCAACAACCTGGCGGCGCCACTGGTCCTGCTCGAGGCCATGCAGCGCCATGGCTGCCGGCGCTTCATCTTTTCCTCGACCTGCGCCACCTACGGCGATCCGGTGCGGGTGCCGATGGATGAAACGCATCCGCAGGCGCCGGTGAATCCCTATGGTGCCTCGAAGTGGATGCTGGAGCGCGTGCTGGCCGACTGCGGTTGCGCCTGGGATCTGCGCTCGGTCTGGCTGCGTTATTTCAATGCCAGCGGCTGCGATCCCGAGGGGCGGATTGGCGAGGACCATGATCCGGAGACCCATCTCATCCCGCGCATCCTGATGGCGGCCAAGGGGGAGATCGACAAGGTCACGGTTTTTGGCACCGATTACCCGACCCCGGACGGCACCTGCATCCGCGACTACATTCACGTCTGCGATCTGGCCTCGGCGCATGGACGGGCACTCGACTACCTGCGCACGGGCGGGACGACGACCGCCGTCAATCTGGGCACCGGTCGCGGCTTCTCCGTGCGCGAGATTCTGCAAACCGCCGAGCAGGTGACAGGGCGCCACATCCCGGTGGAGTACGGGCCGCGACGGGCCGGCGATCCCTCCGAGCTGATTTGCGACCCCACGCGGGCGCGTGAGGTGCTGGGCTGGGAGGCGGAGTACAAGGAACCGCGCAGCCACATCGACAGCGCTTGGCGCTGGATGACGGGGCCGCGCGGCGGTCGCTACTGACTCAGTGCATTTCCACCGCGCAGCTGCCGAGGCCGCCGCGGAAATAGTTGAACTGCACGTTCGGATGGTCGGCCAGCAGGGACATTGGCACGGACGAATCGGCGAGGCGCTTGGAGATCATCAGGGCGGTCAGGCGCTGGCCGAGCGGGTTGTCGTGCATGCCGGCCTGCCAGATGCTGACCTTTTCGGCCATCCAGGTTTCCTTGGGGCCAACGGTGACCGCCATCTGCGGCACCATGGTGATGTTGCCGCCGCCCGAGGTGCGGGCGTTCTGCGACAGGGTCACCGGGTGCAGTTCGACGATGCGGGTGCCGAGCTTGCGGTATTCGGCGGGCGGTGGCGGCTCGTTCTTCCACTTGCCGGTGCGCTTGAGCGGGTCGTTGAAGGCCCAGTGCTTGATGTCGCCCTGGCCGCCCTGCATGACGACGCAGCGCACGCCGGACTGCCAGCTTTTCACGTACTCGCTGACGTCGGCCCTGGGGAAGTGCAGCTGGCTGTCGGGCATGACCAGCTTCTTCTGGATGCGGTTGAAGCAGAGTTCGCGGTCGGCGCGCTCGAAGGACAGCGGGTGCTCCATCGACACCTCCTTCTTGGTTTCCGGGTCGTACCACTCGTCCATGCCCCAGAAGTGACCGTCCTTGATGGAGATGCCAAGGTCGTTGATCAGGCGGGCGACCAGCGGCAGCTGTTCGGTCGGGCCGATCGGGCCGCAGATGCCGGCCGGGTTGTCGGGCGTGGCCTGCTTCCAGGCGTGGATGTACTCCAGGGCTTCAGCCAGGTAAAAATCTTCGAGCGTGTCGTACATGAC
>CANNUR010000294.1 GCA_947523045.1 uncultured Prosthecobacter sp. | reverse complement strand
CAATTCAATGGCGGGACTGAGGCTCTTTTAACGGCGCAGCGCGGCGAATCTTGGGGTCGATGCGCAGGCAGGACCAGGTTTCGCCGGTCAACCAGCCGCCGGAACGGCGCAGCACGCCGAACAGCCGCCCGGGCGTGCCCTGCCCCAGAAACACCTCGGCACGGGTCAGTGCAAGCCGCAGGGCGCCATCCGGACCGAGTTCGAGCTTTTGATCCTCATCGCTGTTGATCCAGCCGTCCTCGGTGTAAAAGCGCAGGCCCGCGAGTTCGTCGGCCGCCAACGCCCGCGCCGCGTCGCCCACCGGCCGCAGGGTCAGGGTGACCTGCATGCCGGTTTCCTCCGCCTGCGCCTGCCAGGCGTCGCTCTCCCGCGAGTAGGCCTGGCGCTCGCGCTCGAAGACCGGCGCCCAGCGCGGGTCGGGCATGCTGCTGGCGGCGACCGGCAGCTGCAACTCCAGCACCTGGCTGCCCGGGTGGCAGGTGTTGCCGCAGCACATCCAGGTGGCGCGACCGCGCAGGACGATTTCCGTGCCGGGCTTGAGGTCGGCGGGCGCGGTGATCTGCGTCTGCAGCAAAACCGCGCGCCGGTACCCCTGGGCCTTGATGTGGAACATGAGCACGGGTTCCGGCCCCGGATACTCGAGTTCGCCGGCCGTGAAACCCGCGGGCAACTGCCATTCGATCTGGGTCGGCACGCCGACGATGCCCGGCTGTTTCCAGTAGGTGTGCCAGCCTGGCTCGGGCTGGAGGTGCAGGCCGACGCGGAAGGTCGCGCCCGGCACGATGGCGCTGGACTCGGGCACCAGTGCGAGCTTCAGGCCGGTCTGGGCGCAAAGACCCGGCGCGAGAGCGAGCAGGGCTGGCAGGACGAGGGCACGGAGCGCGGTCATGGCAGCTTCAATACTCCGCATGCCCGGGCGTGCGCGCAAAGGGGATGACATCACGGATATTGCTCACCCCGGTGACGAACATGAGCAGGCGCTCGAAGCCCATGCCGTAACCGGCGTGAGGGACGCTGCCGTAACGGCGCAGGTCGAGATACCAGCCGTAGTCGGCCTCACTGAGGCCGTGGGCGCGCATCGCCTCGAGCAGGACATCGAGCCGCTCCTCGCGCTGGCTGCCGCCAATGATCTCGCCAATGCCGGGCACGAGCAGGTCCATGGCCGCGACCGTGCGACCGTCCTCGTTCTGGCGCATGTAGAAGGGTTTGATCGCCTTTGGGTAATTGAAGATCGTCACCGGCCCGCGCACATGCTCCTCGGCGAGGTAGCGCTCGTGCTCGGTCTGCAGGCCCTCGCCCCAAACCACCGGATGCTCGAAGCTGCGGCCCGACTTCAGCAGCAGGTCGACCGCCTCGGTGTAGGAGATCCGTTCGAAGGGCTGGTTGAGGGTCTGGTGCAGCCGCGCCTCCAGGCCCTTGTCGACCAAGCGGCTGAAGAACTCCAGTTCCTCGCCGCATTCCTCCAGCATGGCGCGCACGAGAGAGCGCACATTTTCCTCGGCCAGGGCCATGTCGGCGGCGAGGTCGCAGAAGGCGATCTCGGGCTCGATCATCCAGAACTCCGCCGCGTGGCGGGCGGTGTTGCTGTTCTCGGCACGGAAGGTCGGACCGAAGGTGTAGATCTTGCCGAGCGCGCAGGCAAAGGCCTCGCCCTGCAACTGGCCGCTGACGGTGAGATGGGTGGGCCGGCCGAAAAAATCCTCGCCCGCCGGCGCGTTCGTACCGGGCTTGAGGGTGGTGACCCGGAACATCTCGCCCGCCCCCTCGCAGTCGTTCGAGGTGATGATCGGCGTGTGGACATGGAAAAAGCCGCGCTCCTGGAAAAAGCGGTGGATGGCGAAGGCCATGCGGCTGCGCACGCGGAAGACATTGCCGAACAGATTCGTGCGCGGGCGCAGATGGGCGAGGGTGCGCAGGAACTCGGGCGTGTGGCCCTTTTTCTGCAGCGGGTAGGTGGCGTCGGCGATGCCGAGCAGGCGCAGTTCCGCCGCCTGCAGTTCCCACTTCTGGCCCGGGGCCGGCGAGGCGACGAGATCACCGGTGACCTCGACCGAGGCACCGGTGAGGACCTGCGGCAGCAGCTCCGCCGACGGCAGGGCGGCATCGACCACGACCTGCAGGCCGCGGAAGCAGGAGCCGTCGGTCAGCTCCAGGAAGGCGCAGGACTTGGATTCGCGCTTGGTGCGCACCCAGCCGCGCACGGTCAGGCCGGCGCGCGGGGATTCGGAGGCGAGGACGTGGAGGAGGCTTTCCTGCATCGCGCATCATGGACGCGCCGGCCGCGGCCGGCAACGGCGATCAGAAGCGGAAGCCCTTGGGCAGCTTCGGCATCTTGCCGCCGCCGGGCATCAGCCCCTTGGGCAGTTGCGGCATGCCGCCACCGCCGCCAAACAGGCCGCCGGCCATCTGCGCCATCGCTCCCTTGTTCTTCATCAGCTTGCGCATCATCTCGAACTGCTTGAGCAGCTGGTTGATCTCCACGACCGGGCGACCCGCACCGCGGGCGATGCGCTTGCGCCGGCTGCCGTTGAGCAGCTCGGGCCGGCTGCGCTCCTTGGGGGTCATCGACAGGATGATGGCCTCGACATGCTTCATGCGCTTGTCATCGACGCCGGGCATGCCCTTCAACTTGCTCATGCCGGGGATCATGCCGAGCAGGCCCTCGAGCGGGCCGAGCTTCTTCATGAAGCGCAGCTGGCCGAGGAAGTCGTTGAAGTCGAACTTGTTCTGCTCCAGGCGGCGCATCAGGTTCATCGCCTCCTTCTCATCGATCTCCTGCGAGGCCTTTTCGACCAGGCTGACGACGTCGCCCATGCCCAGGATGCGCTGGGCCATGCGGTCGGGGTGGAAGACCTCAAGCTGGTCGGTCTTTTCGCCGACCCCGATGAATTTCACCGGACAACCCGTCACCTGGCGCATCGACAGCAGCGCACCGCCACGGGCGTCGCCGTCGAGCTTCGACATGATCAGGCCGGTCAGACCGACCGTTTCGTGGAACCGCGAGGCCACGCTGACGGCCTGCTGACCGGTGGCGGCATCGGCCACCAGCAGGGTCTCGCGCGGCTGCACGAGATCGCGCACCGACTTCAGTTCGGCGAGCAGGGCCTCATCGACCTCCTGCCGGCCGGCGGTGTCGAAGATCGCCACGCCGCCGCCCTGCTGGTCGAGCCAGGCGAGTGCGGCGCGGGTGGCGCGCACCACATCGGTCTCGCCGGCAGCCGGCGCGAAGACCGGCACCCCGAGCTGCTGGCCGAGCACCTGCAGCTGGGTGATGGCGGCCGGACGGTAGAGGTCGAGGGCGAGCAGCAGCGGGCGTTTGCCCTGCTTTTTCAGCCAGCTGGCGAGCTTGGCCGAGGTGGTGGTCTTGCCGGCGCCGTTGAGACCGACCAGCAAAATCCGCTGCGGCGGGCTCAGGTCGAGTTCCTGAGTGCCGCCACCAAGCAGGGTGACGAGTTCATCGTGGAAGATTTTGACGATCTGCTGGCCAGGCGAAACCGTGCGCAGCACCTCCTCGCCGAGGGCGCGGGTCTTGACCGCCTCGATCAGGTCCTTGGCCACCTTGAAGTCGACGTCCGCCTCCAGCAGGGCCAAGCGGATCTCGCGCAGGGCGTCAGCGATGTTGGCCTCGCTGATTTTGCCGAGGCCGCGCAGCTTGATGTCGCGCGAACGGTTCACGCCGGGGAAAGTAACTCCCGGAAGGCGGCGGATGG
>CANNUR010000293.1 GCA_947523045.1 uncultured Prosthecobacter sp. | reverse complement strand
TCCCATGACTCCGCCACCGGCACCCCCGGGGGTGACCCGCTGCAGGCCGACAAGGCCAGCGCCCTGCGCGCCGCCGAGGAACTGCGCACCGCCGCCGCCCAGAAAGCCGCCAAACTGCGCGGTGCCGCCGAAGTCCAAGCCGGCCGAATCAAGGCTGCCGCCGGTCAGCGCGTCCAGGATCTGGGTGATCGTGCCGACGAATTTCGGGAAATCGCCGGGGAGACACTGGGGCAGGCGCGGGTGCAGTGCGAAGAATTCATGGCCGAGGCCGAAAAGCTGGCCCGCGAGAAACCACGCCAGGCGCTGCTGACCGCCTTTGGTCTCGGCCTGCTCGTCGGCCTGCTGCTCAAGCGCTGAGCCGGACCTCGCCCGATGGACTTGGAACCCTCCCGCATGAAGGCGCTGCTGGCGGCCCTCGCACGCTACATCGAGGCGCGCGGACGCCTGCTTCAACTTGAGGCCCGCGAGGCAGGCGGCCAACTGACCATCCTTCTGCTGCTGGCCCTCGCCGGTGCCGGCTGCCTGTTCGCCGGCTGGCTGGTCGCCCTGCCCGCTCTCGTCTGGTGGCTCTCCGCGGCCCTCGACCGCCCTTGGCCGCAGATGACCCTGGCGCTAGCCGCCGTCCACCTTGCGCTCGGCCTGGTGGCCCTCGCCGCGCTGCGCCGGCGCCTGCGCCGGCTGGCGATGCTGGAGGAAACCTTCCGACAGTTCGACAAGGACCGCGCCTGGCTGCGCGGCGACACCCCGGAATCATGAAGACCAAGGCCGAACTGGTGGCGGAACTGGACCGGGCGCGCGCCGAACTCGGCGGACAACTGCATGGCGCCGCCACGGAGTGGCGTCCCGACCGCCTGCTGCGCCGCTCGTTGGAGCGGCACCGCTGGCTCTGGACGGCCGGCGCCGCCGTCGCCGGCTTGGTGCTGGCGCGACGACTGCTGCGCCCGGCGGAGGGCAAGATTAGGCGTGACATCGCTGGCGCTTCAGCTACAAAAAACAGCCTTATTTCGCAAATTCTCACGCCCGCGCTCGCCCTTCTCCGGCAGGCCGCCGTGAGACAAGGTTTCCAGCTGATTCAAACCCTTCTCAACCCAACGTCCCACCGGCACGAGGGCGACCGCCCCGGGCTGTGATTTTCGCCCCATTCCATGTCCGACCAAGCCACCCCCGCCCAAGATCTCGTGCCCGTGCTGGGCCACGTGGATGACTACCTGCGCTTCTGCATGCAGTATGACGCCTCCGATCTGCACCTGGCCACCGCCAGCCAGCCGATCTGGCGCCGCTACGGCAATCTCATGCCGATCTGGAACAACTCGGCGGCACTGACCCCCGAAGACACCCGCCGGCTTGCCTACAGCTTCCTCACCGAGACGCAGATCCGCCAGCTGGAAACCAAGGGCGACGTCGACTTCGCCTACTCGCCGGAATTCGGCCGCTTCCGCGCCTCCGTCGTCCAGCAGCGCCTGGGCATCGACATCACCTTCCGCATCATCACCACCAACATCCGCTCGGTCGACGAACTCGGCCTGCCGGACACCGTGCGCACCCTGATCCGCTACCACAACGGCCTGGTCCTGGTCACCGGCCCGGTCGGCTGCGGCAAGTCGACAACGCTGGCCGCCCTGGTCGACGAGATCAACAAGGAGCGCCAGGACCACATCATCACGCTCGAGGATCCGATCGAATACGTCATCGAACCCAAGGGCTGCCACGTCAACCAGCGCGAGGTCGGCACCCACACCGAATCCTTCGCCGCCGCCCTGCGCGGCGCCCTGCGCGAGGACCCCGACGTCATCATGGTCGGTGAAATGCGCGACCTGGAGACCATCTCGCTGGCGATCACCGCCGCTGAAACCGGTCACTTGGTGCTCGGCACCCTGCACACCGGCAACTCGGCGCGCACGCTTGACCGCGTGCTCGACGTCTTCCCCTCCGACCAGCGCGACCAGATCCGCATCATGGTGTCGGAATCGCTGCGCGGCATCATCTCGCAGCAGCTCGTTCCCAAGACCGACGGCAACGGCCGCGCCATGGCGCTGGAGCTGCTGGTCAACACCCCCGCCGTGGCCGCCTGCATTCGCGACGGCAAGACCTACATGCTCAACGGCGTCATGCAGACCGGCAAAAACGTCGGCATGATCACCATGGATGACTCCCTGCGCGGCCTCTACAGCAAGGGCCTGATCAGCCGCGAGGAATGTGAATCGCGCGCCGAGGACAAGCAGCTCATGCGCGCCTTCTTCCAGAGCTGAGCCCACCCCTTCGCAACCCTTAGACCGGCCCCCCGCAAGCCATGCCCATCATCGACCAATTTTTCGACCAGCTCATCCAACTCGGCGGCTCCGACCTTCACCTCAGCCAGGGTCAGCCCCCGAAGATCCGCGTCCACGGCTCGATCCGACCGATCGCCGAGGAACTGCTCACCGCCGCCTCCATGGAAACCATGATGCGCGAGATCTGCGAGCCGCGCGCCTGGGAACGCTACATCGAGAAGGGCGACCTCGACTTCGCCTACGAGATGGACGCCGAGCACCGCTTCCGCTGCAACTACCTCAAGCAGCAGAACGGTTATGCCGCCGTCTTCCGCATCATCCCGACCAAGATTGCCAGCCTGGAAAGCCTCGGCATCCCGCCGGTGGTCAAGGAATTCGGCCACCTGCGCAGCGGCCTCGTGCTGGTCACCGGCCCGACCGGCTCCGGCAAGTCGACGACGCTGGCCGCCCTGCTCGACTACATCAACACGAACTTCCGTCGCCACATCATCACGATCGAGGAGCCGATCGAGTTCGTGCACCGCAACAAGAAGAGCATCATCACCCAGCGCGAGGTGCCGATCCAGACGCCGTCCTTCGCCGACGGCCTGCGCGCCGCCCTGCGCCAGGACGCCGACATCGCGCTCGTCGGCGAAATGCGCGACTTGGAAACCATCTCGCTCGCCCTCACCGCCGCCGAGACCGGCCTGCTCGTCTTCGGCACCCTGCACACCAACAACGCCCGCAAGACGGTCGACCGTATCATTGACGTCTTCCCTGCCGACCAGCAGAGCCAGGTGCGCACGATGCTCGCCGCCTCGCTCAAGGGCGTCGTCGCCCAGCTGCTCATGAAGAAGGCCGACGGCAAGGGCCGCGTCGCCGTCAACGAGATCATGGTGTCAACGCCCGCCGTCGGCGCCATCATCCGCGAGGGCGCGACCCAGAAGCTGTACGACGTCATCATCGGCGGCAAGGCCGAGGGCATGCAGTTCATGGACGACTCGATCTGGGGCAAGCTGCGCGACGGCTTTGTCTCGCCGATGGAGGCCTACATGAAGGCAATCGACAAGGGCCGCTTCAAGGCCTTCCTGCCGCCGGAAATGCAGGCTCTTGCCAACGCCGGCGGTGGCGAGGCGAAAAAGTAGCCGACCGCCGGTCGGGTCCGGGGCGTTACCCCGGGAATCCATGACCTCCGCCGCCGCCACCCTGCTGCTTGCCCGTGCGCACCTGCGCATGGCGCGGCAGCGGGCGCGGGAGGCCCTGCAGGACAACCGCCTGCTGGTGGCGACGATTGGCGCCTTTTTGCTGATCTACTGCGCCGCCACCTACCTGCTGGTTTCCCAGGGACTGCAGTTCGTCGCCGCCATGCCGCTGTTCGGCGAACTGCTCGTCGAGCGCCTGGTGCACCTGCTGTTCTTCTTTTTCTTCGTCATGCTGGTGGTGTCGAACGCCGCCATCACCGGCAT
>CANNUR010000292.1 GCA_947523045.1 uncultured Prosthecobacter sp. | reverse complement strand
CGGGGCACGCTGTGGATGGACCGGTTCAAGAGCGTGCTGGTGGAGGGGAAGGGGGAGCCGCTGCACACGATGGCGGCCTACATCGATTTGAATCCGGTGCGGGCGGGGTTGGTGGAGGACCCGAAGGACTACCGGTGGAGTGGCTATGGCGAGGCGATGGGCGGCAGCCAGCGGGCGCGGCGTGGGTTGGCGAAGGTGACCGGCAAACCGGTGGATGGCTGGGAGAAGGCGGGCGGGGCGGAAGCCTACCGCTGCCTGCTGTTTTCCAGCGGGGTGGAGATCAAGGACGCGCAGAATGCGAACGTCGTGCAGCGCGGGGTGACCGCCGAGGAAGCGCGATCCGTGCTGAAGGAGAAGGGCAAGCTGTCGACGGCGGAGTTGGTGCGGCTGCGGGTGCGCTATTTCAGCGATGGGTTGGTGCTGGGCAGCCGGGAGTTTGTCGAGGCGGCGTTTGCGGCGAACCGGGGGCAGTTTGGGCCGAAACGACGATCGGGGGCGCGGCGGGTTGCAGAAAGTGAGTCGCCGCTCTACGCGATCCGGCGTTTGCGGGTCGATGCGGTGACTTAGCAACTCAGATGGCTGGGAAAAAATGCCAGGCATTTGGTCCCGCCAGTGGGATGCCGTGCACGGCGCCGGCAGCTACATCGTCGAGTGCCGGGAGCACGACACGCCGCAGCCCTGGCAGCAGGTCAAAATTCTCAAGCAGGTCCGCTACACCAGCACCGACCACACGCCCGGCAAGACCTACGCCTTCCGCGTCCGCGCCCTCGGCCCCCAGGGCGAAGGCCCGTGGAGCGACGAAGCCGTCAAGATGTCGCCGTGACCCTGGCGACCGCGGGTCGCCCGCAACCCCGCCAAGGCGCCAAGCCCGCCGGAGCCACACCCGCCCTCCGTGCCTTGGCGCCTTGGCCTGCGTGGGCAAGGGGCTCGGACCTCGACGGATCGAGGAATGGAGGCTGTGTGCAACTGCTGACGAAGCCTGCTCCTGACAATCGCCATCGCGCTCGCGTCCATCTGCAAATCCATTCGCGGAAGGCTCTTTTGAGAGATCACCCATCGACTAGGGACGGGTTAGAACCCAGCACGACACAACAACTCCGCCGGAGGCGGGCGGGGCCTGGTCCACCAGTTTGGGGGTCAATGATTCTGGGTTCGCTCTTCAGGCTGGACATGGGACGGTCAAAACCTGATGCTGCCCGTATGAGAAGCTTGACTGACGCAGTGGTGACCGAGCCATCCTTGGTGCATCTGGCAAGCAGCTGCACAATGACCCCGTTGCCCGGTGAATAAAACTATGATCATCAATTACATCCTCGCTATTACATTTGCAATATCGGCAGTTGTGTCGGCGCTTTCGTGGTATCAGCTGGAAACGGATTACTTGGAGCGGAACAAGTTAAGTGAATGGCGCCGCTTTTGGATCGGAAAGCGCGCGTTCAAAGAAATCATGAAGGGTGACCCTGTCATTGTTAGGAGACACATCATTAGTAATGCCATTGCTTTGATATCAATAACAATATTATTTATTGGCAATCTGGTTAAATCGAATGGGTAGGTGTGGGAATTCGGAATCTCTCCATACAATTTTATTGCGCGCGTCAACGACGGTGGGTGCTTGCTATTTAACGGCTTGCCGACAACGACAGCGCGCACGGTGAGGGAGTTTGCGTCGAAAGCCTGGCGCAGGAACAGCATAGCCACCGGCAGCAGGCCCAAGCCCCAGTCACCGTCTCGCTCGCCAAGCTTTGGGTGAATCGTCCCGCATCAAACTAGGGTCCAGGGTGCTGTCTTTTGAGGGGTAAATTCCGCTTAAGATTTCGGGTCGTTGCACACTTCTGCGTTTTTTTCCCGTTTGCTCAGGGGTTCGGTGCGCCGCGCTCCCTTTGCAACTCAACCCTACCTCCCGACTCATGAAGACTGATCCCTCCACGGAGGTTGAATTCAGCCGCCGTTCCGTCCTGAAAACCACGGCCTCGACGGCGCTCGGCGGGGGCCTCCTGGCGGGGGCCTCGGTGCCGCTGCGCGCGGCGGAGGCGGCTTCGCGCAGCAACATCATCGCACGGGAGAATGCCAAGGAGGGCACGCTCGACTGGCAGCTCACCCGTGTGCGGCTCGATAGTTCCACCGGCTTTCGTTCGCCCTGGATCGAGGGCTACTGCTCGAAGCAGAGCGTCAAGGCGGGCGAGATGATCGACATCAGGGTCTCGACCGAGCCGGCGGCGAAGTTCACCCTGGAGATCTTCCGCACGGGCTACTACGGTGGCAAGGGCGCGCGCCTGATGCAGGTGCTCGGGCCGTTTGAGGGCAAGGCGCAACCGATGCCGAAGCCCGGTGCCAAGGACCTGCACGAGTGCCGCTGGGAACCGGCGACGACGCTGACCATTCCGGAAGACTGGGTCAGCGGTGTCTACCTGGGCCGGCTGACGACGTTGCCGGATCAGCCGGACCGACCGTACTGGCAGAGCTACGTCATCTTCATTGTGCGCGATGATCGCCCCGCGGACCTGCTGTTCCAGTGCTCCGACAACACCTGGCAGGCCTACAACCGCTGGCCGACGCATTACTCGGTCTACACGCATCCGAAGGGCAACCAGGGGCCGTGGGCCGATGTGAGTTTCGACCGGCCCTACGGTCGGCAGTCGCAGTTCACCGGCATCGTCAATGATCCGCTCTCGGTCGGCTCCGGCGAGTTCACCTCCTTTGAGCAGCCGCTCTCCTACTGGCTGGAGGAGCAGGGCTACGACGTGACCTACTGCTCGAACAGCGACATGCTGACGCCGGAGCGCGGGCTGAAGTGCAAGGTCTTCCTCAGCGTCGGCCACGACGAGTACTGGGACATCCGCCAGTTCCGCAGTGTCGAGAAGATGCGCGACGCGGGCGTGAACCTGATGTTCCTCTCCGGCAACTCGGTGTGCTGGGTGACGCCGATGCGCGCGGGTTTCGATGGTCGCGAAAACCGCATCCTGTTCCGCGGCGGCCCCTACGGCGGCAACCAGGAGTACGTGAAGGAGCGTCACCAGAACAACGGCCCGTTCCCGGAGAGCGGCCCCGACGAGGGTCTGCTGATGGGCGCGCGCAATGGCCGGCCGATCAACGGCGGCGGCGACTGGATCGTGACCCGGCCCGAGCACTGGATCTTTGAGGGCACGGGCATGAAGAAGGGCGACCGCATCCCCGGCCTGGTCGGCTGGGAGTACCACAACCTGCCGGCGACGGAGATCCCCGGCCTGGAGGTCATTGCCGAGGGGCCCGTGTGGGTCAGCGGCGAAAAGCTGTCGAACTACACCGCCACGGTCTATCCAGGTCCGAAGGGCAACTGGGTCTTCAACGCCGCCACCATCTTCTGGTGCCAGGCCCTCAGCCACCCGCCCGGCCACACCCTGCCGTGGTCGCACTGGTCGCGCCCGCACGGCCCCGATGAGCGCGTGCAGAAGATCACCCGCAACTTCCTGAACAAGGTCCTCGGCTGAAGCCGTAGCGGGGCCTGCCAGTTGGAATCGCGTCATGGCCTACGCCATCGTGGTCCGGGCCGGGAGCAGCGGGTCGAATTTTCGACAGGCTGTCGAGAGTCAAGTCGGCATTCAGCGAGACTCGGTCAGTGACCGAACTTCTCCTGCGCTCAGGCGTCGCCACTCGCCCTTGGCAAGGTTGCCGAGGGTCAGTGGGCCGATGGCGATGCGAATGAGGCGGAGAACCTCGAGATCATGGGCGTGGAG
>CANNUR010000291.1 GCA_947523045.1 uncultured Prosthecobacter sp. | reverse complement strand
TCGGCTGAAGGTGGTGGCACTGACGTTGGCGGGGGTGGCTGGACCTTTGCTGCGGCGGCGGTTTTGGGGTAGAGGGCGAGCAGGTCCCGGGTGCGTTCGCGGGCGGCCTCGGTTTCGCCGGCGAAGCGGTGCACCTGCACGGCGCCCCAGAGGGCCTCGGCGGCGCGTTCCTCGGCCGAGCCGTGGAAGAGCGGCAGGCGCAGGAAGAGGTCGAGCGAGCGGTGGTAGAGCCGGGTGCGTTCAGTGGCGTGAGCCTCGTCGTCGCGCCAGCGCGGATGCTCGCTTTCAAACTGGCGCAGGCGCTCGAACTCGGCCTGGGCGAGCACCAGCCCGGCTTCAAGCAGCAGGTCGGGATCGTCCTCGCTGCGGGCGAGTCGCTCGGCCTCGGCCACGGCTTCATCCAAGCGGCGCAACTGGAGCAGGGCGCGCAGGCAGCCGCGGCGGGCCTCGGCGCGGCGGCGCTCGTCCCAGTCCTCGCGGGCGATGAGGTCGCCGATGCGCAGGGCGCGTTCCGCCAGCAGGGGATCGTTTCTGCGCAGGCATTCGCGCACAAGGGTCAGGCCGATGGCGCCGGCATTGCTGGCGGGCCGACCCAGGTGCACGGATTTCTCCTGCCAGAGCTCGAGCAGGCGTCGCTCCCGCTTCGCCGGCTCGGCGAGCGCCTCGGTTTCGCCGGGCAGGGGGGCGAAGTCGATGAAGCGGATGGCGTCGGGCAACAGGTTGCGCCGGGCCGTGCCGCGACCACCGGGCAGGGTTTCCACCAGCACGATCTCGCGGCTGGCCAGGCGTTCGAGGCGGCCGTGCAGGGCGCGACCGTCCTGCAGGTGCACGACGTCCTGGGCCGCGGCGGTGGCCGCGAAAAGGCAGAGCAGGCGGGCGATCATGCGCTAGGAGGTTTCGCCGCTGGCAGTTTGGGAGCGGCGCTGCAGGCGGCGTGCCGCCTCGGCCTGTTCCGGCAGGCCCTGCAGGGCGTCGCTGGCGACCAGTTCGCTGAGCACCTCGACCGCCTCAGGCCGGCGACCGAGGGTTTCCAGGACGAGGCCACGCGCCAGGTAGGCGCGGGCGGCGAGGTCGCGCTGGCGGCTGTGGCCGAGGTACACGCGTTCGTACAGGGCTGCGGCCTTGAGGGCTTCGCCCAGTCGCTCCCAGAGCGCCCCCCAGGCAAGCAGCGTTTCAGCCTTGGTGCGTGCTGCGGCGGTTTTGTCGGCCAGCAACTCGCGAAATAGCGTCGCCGCCTCCTGCAGCCGGTCCAGGTTGGCGAGCAGAACCGCTCGCTCCAGGCGCACCTGGCCGCGCAGTTCGGGATGGGCGGCGCGTTTTTCACAGCGATTGAACCAGTCGAGCGCGGCGCGCGAGTCGCCATCGGCCGCGGCCAGCCAGCCGAGCCCGGCGAGGGCGCGTTCGGCCTCGACGGCGCGCGGGTGCCAGCGCAGCAGTTCGGTGTACAACTCGCGAGCCCGCAGCCGGCTGCCGGCCAGGCGTGAGGCGTCGGCGCAGTCGGCGATGACGCGCGGGTGCTGGCGGCGCACATCGAGCAGGGAGGCGGCCATGAGGAAGTCGGCCTGGGCGAGGCGGGGTCGATCGGTCGGCTGCAGCTGCGCCTCCAGCCAGTGCAGACGCGCGGTCAGGGTGCGCTTGCCGGCGGCGAGCGCGGTCTGGCGCCGGCGCAGCAGGTCGCGGCGCAGTTCCAGCCGGGCGGCCTCGCCTCGATGCAGCCGCGGCAGCGCCAGCAGCACGTCCTCGACTCCGTGATGCTCGGGTTGATCGCCATGCGCCTCAACCGCGCGCCAGTACTCGGCCCGCGCCTCCTCGGGTCGGTCCTGGGCAAGGCTGGCCTGGCCGCACCAAAACACCGCCTCGGCGAGCCGGCGGCTGTGCGGCCGAGTGCGGATGAAGGCCTCGTGATGCTGCCGCAATCCGTCCCAGTCGCGGCGCAGCTTGAACACCTGGCCGATCTTGAAATGCGCCTGCTCAAACCACGCGCCCTCGCCAACATCGCGATAGTTCGTTAGGCCGCGATCAAGTTCGCCCTGGGCACAGAGCAGGTCGCCGCAGAGCACGCGCGCCTCGTCGGCATCGGCCGCCTGCGGATGCTCGCGCAGGAAGGCTTCGAATTCCTCGAGTGCGCCCTCGCGGTCGCCGAGGGCGTGGCGGCAGTAGGCGCGGCGAAAGACCGAGGCCTCGCGATGGCGGGCGTGGTCGCCGTAGCGACGCAGGTGCGCGGCCAAGTGCTCGCGGCAGGCCGCGTACTCGCGATTGAAGCTGAGTGCCAGACCGAGCCAGTAGCTGGCGTCCTCGGCGATGGGGGCCTTGACGTGGCGGGCGAGCACCTCGCGGAAGCAGGTGGCGGCCGCGGCGTTGTCGTCGGCCATGAGCCGGGCCATGCCGGCGAGGAAACCGGCCTGCGCGGCGAGCTCATGCTTCTCCCCGGCAAGCGTCTCGAAGTCGGTCGCCGCCGCCGGGAAATCGCCGGCGTCGTAGCGGGCCTGGGCGAGCAGGAACCGCGCCTGCCTTGCCTGCCCGGCATCGTCGGCGCCGAAGCGTCCCAGCCAGGTCTGGGCGGAGGCGATGCAGTGGTCGTGGCGGCCGACCTGCTGCCAGCTTTGCACGGCGGCCAGTCCGGCCTGGGCCTGCTGCGCGCGGGCACCGGGCAGATCCTGGGCGGCTTCGAGCACGAGGGCGGCTTCGCGCCAGCGCTCCAGACCGAGCCAGGCGTACCCGAGGCGCAGGCGCACGCCGAGGTCGAAGTCGGCGGTCCCTGCAAAGTGGCGCTGCTCGCGTTCGGTGCGCGCCAGCACGCCGCGCTTTTGAAAAATCAGCGGCTCGTTGCCTGGTCGCTGCTGCAGGGCCTCGATCTCGAGTCGCAAGGCTGCGAGGCGCTCCTCCTGATGGCGGCGCAGGCGTTCGGCCGGCCAGACCCGCTGCAGGCAGGCGATGGCCGCGTGAGGCTGGCCGGCGTCGAGCAGGCGACCACCGAGTTCTGCGAGCAGGCTGTGCAGGCTGACGAGCTGGGTGACCTGATCGAGGTGGGGTTGCAGGCTGAGGGCGAGCTCGCGTGCGGCGGCGAGTTGATCGGTCGCCAGCAGCGCATGCAGGCGCAGGATCTGGGCGCGCAAGGCGGCCTCGCGATCGAGCTGCCAGAGCCGACCCGACTGCTGGGCGAAGAAGGCGGCCGCCTCGTCATGGCGGCCTTCCAGGGCGAAGGTGCTGCCGTAGAGCAGGATCGTTTCGACCTTGCGGGGCGCTTGAAACTCCGGGGTCTGGAAGTAAGCGAGCAGGGCCGCGCGCGCCTCCTCATGGGCCTCGACCTGGAGCAGCAGGATGCCGTGCCAGAAGGCCAGTTCGTCGCGCAGCCGCGGTTCCAACTGGGGCTGGGCGAGGCAGGTCGAGACGAGTTCGCCAGCGGCGCCGAATTCACCCAGGCGAATGCGCGCCAGGGCCAGCCGGGGTCGCACCTTGGCAACCGCTTCCGCCAGCTCGGCCTCCTCGCCGTAGGTGTCGAGAAAGCGCTGAAAGTGTTCCGCCGCCTTGGGCCAGTCTTGGGCGGTGACGGCCGCCTCGCCGGCGGTCAGCAGGGCGGCCGGAGAATCCACTTCCTGGGCCGCGCCGATCATGGCCGCGCCGAGCAGCAGAACGACGAGTCGGCAGGTCATGGGTCAAATCAACCCAAGAACTGCTCCTTTTCAATAGGTAAATTTCCAAGAATGACAAATCGGCCAGCTCAGGCGCAGCGCTGGGCCTGACCGG
>CANNUR010000290.1 GCA_947523045.1 uncultured Prosthecobacter sp. | reverse complement strand
TCGCCTTGTGGAGGGAGGAAACCCCGCGCGCCTGATTTGCGGCACGCGGTCACGTCCGCATCGGCTGCCGCAAGGGCGGCCACAGGTGGGACGAGGGGGTTTGGGGCGAGCGGAAATGATACCGGCCGTGCCCGGCAGCGTCCACAACCGCATCGCTTCCTGCGCGAAAAACAAGGCGGCCGGGGTTTCCCCCGGCCGCCTCGATCACGCGATACCGCTTCGATGGATCAGAAGCTGTACTTCAAGGTAGCCATCACCGACCAGCGCGACACGCCGGTGTTGCCCTTGTCGTTGTTGTTTTCCTGGATGGCCTGCTCGTCGGTCGTACCGCTGAAGTGGTAGACGTACTTGCCGGTGGCTGGATCGATGCCGGCGTAGTTGGCCACGCGCATGGTCTGGTAGAAGCCATAGTCTTCGATCAGGCCCCACTTCTTGTTGAGCAGGTTGCCCACGTTCATGATGTCGAAGTTGAACTCGGCCTTGTGGCCTTCGAAGAACGACGGCAGCTGCTGGCTGATGCGCAGGTCGAAGTTGTTGACCCACTTCGCCCGTCCGCTGTTGGCCGGGACCACCTGGCCGGCGTAGCGGGCCAGGTCCGGGTGCTGTTCGAGCCAGTTGAAGAAGTCGTTTTCCATCTGCGCACCGCCGGTGAACAGCACGTCGCCACGACCGGCAGGAACATAGAACAGGTCGTTGGTCGCAGCGTTGTCGCCGTTGATGTCGTTGTAGTAGATGTAGCTGAACGGCAGGCCCGAGCGGCCCTCGTAGAACAGGCCGAAGGTGGTGTTGTTGTCGCCGAAGAACGCGTTGGTATAGGTCAGCACGCCGGTGAAGCGGTCGCGGATGGCGTAGCGCGAGGTGGACGACACGTTCTCGTTGACCTGGTAGATCGTGGTGCCGTTCCAGTTCGAGGTGTTCTGCGAGCTGGCCATCGGGCTGACCTGGGTGGCGTCGGTGTAGGTGTAGCCCGCCGTCCAGGACCAGTGGTCGCCCGCCTGCATCGGCTTGGTCAGCGACAGGGTCAGCGCCTTGCTTTTGCTGGTGTTGCGCGCCAGCATCACCTGATCGATGTTGCTCGGACGGTTGGCGCGGTTGCCGGCACCGTTGCGGTTGTTCTGAATCCCGCGGCTGCCGTCGACATTGCCCGGATTCAGTCCCGCCGCGTTCCAGTAGATCATGCGGCCGTCCTGGCCGGCGAAGGTCGGCGCGCCCAGGTCAAGCGACTCGAAGTAGATGTCGTTCTTGGTGTTGAGCATCAGGAGCTCGGCCGAGGCCACGATGCCGTGCCAGGGCAGCTCGTGGTCGAACGCGAGGTTGGCCTTCCACACCGACGGCAGCGCCAGGCCCGGCTCCATCAGGTCCACGCGCAGGCGCGGGGTGGAACCCGGGCCGCTGGGGATGTACGGCGGATTGACGCCCGGGGTGAAGATCGCACCCGGATTGCGCTGGTCGTAGGCGACGAAGTTCAGGCCCGTGTTCTGGAAGGCACCGGCCATCCAGACATTGGGCGCGGTGCCCTGGAACAGGCCCACGCCGCCGCGCAGCTGGGTGGAGCGCTCGGTGTCGAAGGTGTAGTTGAAGCCGAAGCGCGGCTGCCAGAGCTTGGTGTCGATGGTGACCCGGTTGTCGTAGCCGTACATCTGGTGGATGGTTTCGTTGTACAGCGGCTCACGATCGAAATCCGGGATGTCGACGCGGATGCCGAACATCAGGCTCAGGTTGTAGGTCGCAGACCAGTTGTCCTGCAGGAAGAACCCGGTGTTCTCGAACACGTAGGTCGCCGGAATATCGCCGTAGTCGCGGCCCGGACGCGGCGTGCGCACCGTGTACTGGCTCGGCGTGCCGGCGGCGAAGTCGGCCAGCGAGGCGAAGGTGTACGAGCCGTTCAGGTCGCGGCCGTAGAAGTTCATGATGTCGTTTTCGGCGTAGTCGATGCCGAACTTCAGGGCGTGGTCGCCCAGATAGTAGGTGCCGGCGAAGAACACGTTCTTCTCGGTGGTGTCGACCACGTTGACGTGGGTGTTGACCTCGGTGCCGAACAGCAGGCCCTGGTTGCCGAGGTTGACGCGGATGGACGGCAGGTTGGAAATCGGCGCGCGCTCGGCGATGTAGTCGCGGTAGGAGAGCTTCAGCTCGGTGGAGAAGTTGTCCGACCAGTTGCTGAAGAGCTGGCCGACCCAAGTCTCGAAGGTCTTGGGCTGGTTGTACCAGTGGCTGCTGAGCGAAATGCTGCTCGAGCCGATGCCGGGCTGGCGGATCACGTCCTGCTCGAGCTTGCTGTAGCGCAGCGAGGCGCGGTGGTCGTCGTTGATGTTCCAGTCGAACTTGACCGCGTACTCCTCGATCTCGGTGTCGCCCTTCACCGGGTCGAGCGAACCGGCGTCGAAGCCCCAGACGTCGCGCGCGATGCGCTGGGCCTCGGCGATGTCGGCATCGGTGATCTGGCCGCGGCCATAAGGCGTGGAGGCGTAGCTGGAACCCGGCGCGGAGCGCACGTACTTCTCGTAGTTGGCGAAGAAGAACAGGCGATCCTTCACCAGCGCCCCACCGAAGGTGCCGCCGTAGGTGGTCTCGTCATTGAAGCCGTTGAACTTGACGCCCTGCAGGTCCTCGCGCACCCAGTCCTTGTCGCGGTAGGCGTAGTAGACCGAACCGTGGAAGTCGTTGGTGCCCGAACGGGTGACCGCGTTGACCACGGCACCGGTGGCGCCCGCGTAGGTCACGTCGTAGTTGGCCAGCGCGATGTTCAGCTCTTCGATCGCGTCCACCGAGACCGGCTGGCGCTCGGTCGGCAGGCCGTTGGCCTCCAGGCCGAACGGATCGTTGGTGGAAACGCCGTCGATGCGGATCAGGTTGTAGCGCGAGTGCTGGCCGGCGGCGGAAATGCGGCCGTCGGCCTTGCTGGTCTGGCTGATGCGCGGATCCAGGCGGATCAGGTCCTGGATGTTGCGGCCGGCCGAGGGCAGCGCGGCGATGTCGCCGGAAGAAAGGACCGTACCGGTACCCATGTTGTCCGGATTGAACACCGAGAAACCGCCCGAAGCCACGACCTGGATGGCTTCCAGCGAGGTGGCCGCGGTGTCGAGGTCGACGTTCAGGGCCGACGTCTCGCCCAGCGCCAGGAATACGTTCTCGGTGGCTTCGCCCTTGAAGCCGTCACGCGTCACCGTCACGGTGTACGGACCGCCCACGCGCAGGCCTCGCGCGGTGTAGCGACCCTGCGCATCGGTGACGGCACGGCTGGTGGTGCCCGAAGGCGCGTGCACGATGATGACCTCGGCACCGGCCAGCGGCGCGCCCCCGTTGTCGGTCACGCGACCGGCAATGTTGGACGAAGTCTGCTGCGCATACGCCGGCGCAGTCATGAGAAGGACGGCGAGCGCGCCTGCGAGATGCTTGATGCGAAGTTGTTTTTTCATGGGATTTGCCCTGATTGCCTGACGTTAGGTGCCCTTAGACCGTGCGGCAATGCCGCCCGGGTCAGGCCTGCATCCACGCATCCGCGCGGATGCAGGCCGTTTCTTGAACTGGTCTTGACTTGCTGCTGCCGAACCGGCCAGTCCTCGTGCATCGGCGAGCTTTAACCACAGTTTAACCGAACTTGATGACGGTTTTACTACTTCGCGGCGCGGGTGTTCCGTGCAGGCCGGCACAGCGGTCCTGCGGCGCCATGCCCCATCAGGACGCGTTCCTCACCCGCCGAGGTAGGCGCGCACGCCGTCCAGCAGCATCTGCACCGACAGCGCCACCAGCAGCATGCCCATCAG
>CANNUR010000289.1 GCA_947523045.1 uncultured Prosthecobacter sp. | reverse complement strand
TGAGCTGGCTGCCGGCGCCGCTGAGCACGCCGGTCAGGCGCCCATCGACGTTGTCGGCGTGGATGCCGTCGGCCACCTCAATGCGGCGGAGGCGCGAGCCGAGGTTGAGGTTGTTCTGAAACTCCAGCGTGTGGGTCGAGTGTGCTGAGCCCAGGTGCAGGGTGCCGCTGGTGTCACCGCCGGGGCCGCTCAGGAAGTTGCTGCTGCCCCAGGTCAGGTCGGCGGCGCTGCCGACGCCGCCGAGGGCGACGACGCGGTCGGCACCGTGGGCGCTGAAGCCGCCGCTGCCGATGAGGGCGACCTGACCGCTGGTCTGGCCGATGGCGCGGGTGAAATCGCCGGCTTCGGCGCCGTTGAGATCGGCGCCGAGTTCCAGCACGCCGCCGCCATAGATGCGGGTGATGTTGTTGGTGTAGGTGCGGTCGGAGCCGGCCATGCGGAAGGTGGCGCCGGCGACGTACAAGTCGGCCGGGTTCGGCGTGCGGGTGTACACCGAGAGGCCGGTGCCGGAGAAGATGACGGCTTGATTGGACAGGGAGTAATCGACCGTCAGGGTGCCGGCGCTGTAATTGGCGAAGAAGATCGAGCTGTCGGTGAAAGTGCCCGAGCCGGTGATCGTGGCATGGCCGTTGCCGGTGACCAGCAGGCCGCGGCCGGCGGCGCCAACACTGAGGTTGCCGGAACCCATGTCGAGGGTGACATCGCCGCCGCTGGTGTCGATCTGCAGGCTGTGGAAGCTGATGCCGGCGGTGCGGGTCAGGCTGCTGTTGATGAGGTAGTTCTCGGTGTTGACGGTGACTGAGTCTTTCGTGTTGAGCAGCGTGGCTCCAGTGTAGCGGATGATTTCGTTGCTGCCGTTGCGGGTGGCGTAGCCGTAGCCGCCGTCGTCGCGCACGTAGAGGGTGCCGCGGTTGCTGCCGCCCTGGACGAGGATGCCGTTGGTGACACTGGCCGTGGCGAGGTTGTTGACCACCAGGGTGGCGCTGTCGCGCAGATCGAAGAGGGTGGGAGCGAACCCCTGGCCGGTGAGAGTGCCGACGGTCAGGGTGGCGCCGTTTTCGACGCGCAGGCTGGCCGTGACGTAGTCGCCACCCGACTGCGTCAGGAGCAGGCCGGCGATGCTGGCGCTGGTGGCGTTGGCGACGACGAGCGAGCCGCCGCTCAGGCGCACGGTGGAGTTGGGGCTGAGGGCGGTGCCGGTGGTGTAGTCGGCGATCAGGGTGCCGTTGGCGAGGGTGGTGTCGCCGCTGTGACTGGCGTTGCCGGCGAGGGTCTGGGTGCCGCTGCCGATCTTGGCGAAGGCGAGCAGGCCGAGGGCGTCGCCGCCGCTGTTGTTGACGAGATCGCCGGCGTAGTGACCGGAGCCGTGGTTGGCACCGACGGTCAGCGTGCGGGTGGTGGCGCTGGTCGTCTCGTTGGCGATGAGGGCGGAGACGGTGCCGGCATCGCCGTTCAGGGCATTGATCACGGTGCTGACGTTGTTGAGGTCGAGCTTGCCGGCGGCGCTGGCGCCGCCGTGGACGGTGACATCACCTTGGGCGAAGGCGCTGGCATTGCCGGAGCGCACCGTGCCTTCGAGGATGGTCAGGCCGCCGGTGAAACGGTTGGCCTGCGACAGGGTGGTGATGCCGGCGCCGGTTTTGATGAGGGCCAGGTTGCCGCTGATCAGGCCGCCGTAGGTGATGGTGCCGGTTTCCGCGATCGTGAATGTTGACGACTGGCGGCTGCGGTTGGTGAGCTCGGCGTTGAGGCCGGAGCCGCCCTCGTTGCGCAGGCTGGCGACGGTTTGATCGAAGCCGTTGAGGTCGACCCCGGCGTACTCGTTGTTGTTCGAGTTGGTGAAGTGGATGTCGAGGATGGTGTCGACCGGCAGGGCGTTGTCGATGCCGAGGAAGACGGTGCCGCGGACGATCTCGGTCTGGCCGCTCCAGGTGTTGCCGCTGCCCGACAGCACCAGGCCGCCGTTGCCGGTGAGTTCGCCGCTGAGGCGGACGTCGCTGGTGCCGACGGCGCCGGTGATGGTGCCGCTGATGACAAGGCGGCCGCCCTCCTGGACGCCGAGGCGTGCCTGGTTGGCGCCAAGGGTCACGTTGCCGGCCCATTCGGCGCGGGCATTGACCCCGGCCTGCAGGCCACCGCGGTTTGAAGTCGGCGAGCCGTCGCCAACGCCACCGGTGGTGGAGGAGACGGTGATCGTTTCGCCGGTGATCGTGATGCCATCGCCGAGTTCGAGGTGGCTGTTGCCAGTGACCGTGACGCCGCCCAAAGTGGTGCCGAGTGCCTGGGCGTGCAGGACACGCAGGATGCCGCTGCTGATGCTGACGTTGCCGGTGAAGGTGTTGGCGGCGGCCAGTTCGACGACCGAGCTGCCGCTTTTGCTGAGCGCGCCGGAACCGGCGAGCGTTCCGGTCAGGGTCAGGCGCTGGGTGCCGGAGAGCGAGGAATTGCTCGCCAGCCAGATCCGACTGGCCACGGTGCGCGGCGCGCCATCGGCCTGCAGGGCGCCGCCGCTGAGGGTGATGTCGCCCGTGCCGAGCGCACCGTCGGCCGCAATCATCAGGGCGCCGCCGGCGACCGTGACGCCGCCGTCGAAGCTGTTGGCATGGGTCAGGCGCAGGGAGCCGGTGCCGGTCTTCACCAGGCCGGCGGCGGTCGCCGAACTGTTGCGGATCAGGCCGGAAACGGTGGCGGTGTTGGCATCGACGCGGATCGTACGATGACCGCCGTTGAGATCCAGCCCGTTTTGGAAATCGAGTGCGGCGGCGGCGCCGGTGGCGTTGAGCAGCAGGGCGGCCGGATCGAAGTGGGTTGAGTCCCAGACGAGTTCGGCACCGCTGCCGCCGAGGTTGACCGCCAGTGCCGTGCTGCCGGCGCTGAAGCCGGAGCTGCCACCGGTCACGACGACCTGGCCGGCGCCGGTGCCGAGGCTGCGGGTGAAACTGGCGCTCGTGGTGCGCAGCGCACCGCCGCTGAGCAGGAGTGGCGAGGTCGCGGGCAGGCCGGTGCCGTCGACCGCCTCCAGCACGCCCTCCAAGACGCGGGTGGTGCCCGTATGGCTGTTGGTGCCGCTCAACAGGAGCAGGCCGTTGCCGGTTTTGGTGAGCGAGGTGGCGCTGCTGTGGTCGACGATATTTGAGGCGATTTCCAGGCTGCCGGCGGTGTTGAACTGCGAGACAATGAGATCGCCGCCGGCGGGACCGCGCAATTCGCCGCCGGTGATGAGCGAGGCATTGGCGCCGACGTCTGACGAGACGAGCAGCAGGCCGCTGCTGAGCGTGTGGGTGCCGGCGAGATCGATGGTGTGGGCGCCCGAGCTGTGAAAACGCAGGGCGCGGATCGTGGCGGAGGCGTAGGGGACGGCATTGCTGCCGGTGACGTCCATGGCAGCGCCCGCCGTCCAGGTGTTGGTACCCGTGGGCGTCCAGCCGTTGAAGGCGGTCAGTACGCCGGCCTGGGCGAGCACGAGATCGCTGCCGTTGAGGGTGGCGCCGACGAGCAATCCATCGCTGACATTGCCCGCGCCGGTAGGAGCGTTGGTGAAGACGATGCTGCCACCGTCGGCAGGATTCTGGACAAAGTTCACCGTGCCATCGGTGCGGGTGTAAGGGCTGGCACTGGTGAAGGTGAGGGTAGCGATGGTGCCAGTGGTGGCATTGACACTCACCGTGTTGGCGCTACTGCTGAGGGTCAGCGAGCTGAGTTCCTGGGTGTGGGAGCCACTGGCTGCGCTCAGGTGGCTGAAGCTGCCGCCGGCGAGTTCGAGGCTGGCTGCCGTTTG
>CANNUR010000288.1 GCA_947523045.1 uncultured Prosthecobacter sp. | reverse complement strand
CCCGCAGGTCGTGTCCGGATCAGCTGTTCCAAGCCCATTCGAACAACCTGCGCAAAACTCATCTCGCTTTCCTGAGCCAGCCTTTTCGCTTCCTTGAAAAGGTGATCCGGAATCTGGATCTGTGTTTTTACCATGATGGCAATTTGCCACACACCGGCCGACTGTCAATCTCACGACCCTCTGCCAAAGGAGAATGCCGCTTCCAAACCCTATGCTTGGGGACAAGAGCGCCCTGCCGAGATCCCTGTGCCCTTTTGCGGCCAACCCCAAACGAACCACGGGCCCGCCCTGGCAGAGCGAGCCCGTGGCACAAGGATCCGGTGTTCTGGCAAACCGGCCTCAGAGGGCGGCGATGCGGCGGCAGACTTCCTCGACGTTGGCGCGGCTGTTGAAGGCGCTGATGCGGAAGTAGCCTTCGCCGGCGCTGCCGAAGCCGCTGCCGGGGGTGATGACGACGTTGGCCTCGTTCAGCATCTTGTCGAACATCTGCCAGCTGGTCAGGCCGGCGGGGCAGCCGACCCAGACGTAGGGGGCGTTGACGCCGCCGTAAACCGGCAGGCCGGCCTTCTGGCAGGCTTCGACGAGCAGGGCGGCGTTGCCCATGTAGTGCTCGATGAGTTCGGCGACCTGGGCCTTGCCCTCGGGGCTGTAGACGGCCTCGGCACCGCGCTGGACGATGTAGCTGACGCCGTTGAACTTGGTGCTGTGGCGACGGCTCCACAGCGGGTGGATGGCCTGCTGGCTGCCGTCCTTCTTGCGGCCCATGAGTCCCTTGGGGATGACGACGACGGCGCAGCGCACGCCGGTGAAGCCGCCGTTCTTGGAGAAGCTGCGGAACTCGATGGCGCAGTCGCGCGCGCCCTCGATTTCGAAAATCGAGCGCGGAACGTCGGGGTCGCGGATGAAGGCCTCGTAGGCGGCGTCGTAGAGCAGGATGGTGCCGTTGGCGCGGGCGTAGGCGACCCAGGCCTCGAGCTGGGCGCGGGTGGCGGTGGCGCCGGTCGGGTTGTTCGGGTAGCAGAGGTAGGCGAGATCGACCGGCTCATCGGGGATGGCCGGGACGAAGCCGTTTTCCGGGGTGCACTTCAGGTAGTGCAGGCCGGCGTAGGCGCCGTTCTCATCGGCCTCGCCGGTGTTGCCGGCCATGACGTTGGTGTCGACATAGACCGGGTAGACCGGGTCGGTGATGGCGATCTTGTTGCCGGCGCCGAAGATGTCGAGGATGTTGCCGGTGTCGCACTTGCTGCCGTCGGAGATGAAGATCTCGTCGGCATCGACCTGGATGCCGCGCGCCTGGTAGTCGTTCTCGGCGATGGCGTTGCGCAGGAAGTCGTAGCCCTGCTCGGGGCCGTAGCCGCGGAAGCTGGAGCGGTCGCCCATCTCGTCGACGGCCTTGTGCATGGCCTCGCGCACGGCGGCGGGCAGGGCCTCGGTGACATCGCCGATGCCGCAGCGGATCAGGCGCTTGGCAGCCTCCGGGTTGGCCTCGGTGAAGGCTTTGACGCGGCGGGCGATTTCCGGGAAGAGGTAGCCGGCTTTGAGCTTGAGGAAGTTTTCGTTGATGTAGGCCATGGCGGGAAAAGAGGTCCGGCAGTCTGGCGAGCCGGCGCCGGGATGCAAGGGGCGGGCGCCGCTTTGGCAGGGTCGAGGCCAAGACCGGGCGCGCTTTTTTCATGGACGCGAGCGCGGAAGCCCGCGACGCTTGGGACGTGACGACGCGTGTGTTCTGGCGACGGATGCTGCTGGCGGCGGCGGCCCTCGGGCTGTTGATCGCCTGGCGCTGGTGGGGGCAGTCGCATCAGCCCGGCTTCGGCCCCGACTTTGCCAGTGGCAACGGCCGCATTGAGGCGACCGAGATCGACATCGCCACCCAGATCGCCGGCCGGGTGCGGGAAATCCTCGTCGAGGAGGGCGAATTTGTCGCCGCGGGCCAGGTGCTGGCGCGCATGCAGGTGGACGTGCTGGAGGCGCAGCGCCAGGAGGCACGCGCGCAGCTGCGCCAGGCCGGTCATGCGGTGGCCACCGCGCGCGCCCAGGTGGCGGCGCGGCAGAGCGACCAACTCGCCGCGGAGGCGGTCGTGGTGCAGCGCGAGAGCGAGCTGGAGGCGGCGGAAAAGCGCGCGGTGCGGACGCGGGCACTGGTGGCGCAGCGGGCGGTGTCGACCCAGACGCTCGAGGACGACGAGGCGCGGGTGAAGAGCGCCGCGGCCGGCGTGGCGGCCGCCAGGGCCCAGGTGCAGGCGGCGAAGGCGGCGGTCGAGGCGGCCCAGGCGCAGGTGACCGGCGCGGAATCGCAGGGCGAGGCCGTGCAGGCGACCATTGCCCGCATCGAGGCCGACCTCGAGGACAGCGTGCTGAAGGCGCCGCGCGCCGGCCGGGTGCAGTACAAAATTGCCCAGCCGGGCGAGGTGCTCGGGGTCGGCGGCAAGGTGCTCAACCTGGTCGATCTGGGCGACGTCTACCTGACCTTTTTCCTGCCGGAGATCGCCGCCGGACGGCTCGCCCTGGGCGCCGAGGCGCGGCTGGTGCTCGACGCCGCGCCGCAGTATGTCGTGCCGGCGCGCATCAGCTTTGTGGCGAGCGTCGCGCAGTTCACGCCGAAGACCGTCGAGACCCTGAGCGAGCGGCAGAAGCTGATGTTCCGGGTCAAGGCGCAGATCGACCGCGCCCTGCTGCAGAAGCACCTGCAGAAGGTCAAGACCGGCGTGCCGGGCGTGGCCTGGGTCAAACTCGACGACGCCCTGCCCTGGCCGGAGGAACTGAGCATCCAACTGCCGGAATGAATGCGCCCGTGGCGAGCCTGAGCGGCGTCCGCCTCTTCCATGGCCGGACCCGGGCCCTCGATGGCATCGACCTCGAGCTGCCGGCCGGTTCCCTGACCGGCCTGATCGGTCCGGACGGGGTCGGCAAATCCAGCCTGCTCGCCCTGCTGGCGGGCGCGCATGCCGTGCAGGAAGGCCGGGTGCACGTGCTCGGGGGCGACATGGCCGACGCCGGTCACCGACGCGCGGTGTGCACGCGCATCGCCTACATGCCGCAGGGCCTGGGACGGAATTTGTACGGCACGCTGTCGATCGAGGAGAACCTGCAGTTTTTCGGCCGCCTGTTCGGCCACGACCGCGCCGAGCGGCGACGGCGCATCGACGAACTCACCGAGCGCACCGGCCTGCGCGCCTTCCTCGACCGCCCCGTGCAAAAGCTGTCGGGCGGCATGAAGCAGAAGCTCGGCATCTGCTGCGCGCTCATCCACGATCCCGACCTGCTGCTGCTCGATGAACCGACCACCGGCGTTGATCCGCTGTCGCGCCGGCAGTTCTGGGAACTGGTCGACGGCATCCGCACCGAGCGACCCGGCATGAGCGTCGTCGTGGCCACCGCCTACATGGGCGAGGCCGAGCGTTTCGACCGGCTGGTGGCGATGCATGCCGGGCGGGTGCTCGCCGAGGGCGCGCCGGCGGAACTGCGGGTGCGCACCGGTGCCGCGACCCTGGAACAGGCCTTCATCGCCCTGCTGCCGGAGACGAAGTACAGCCAGCACCCGCCGGTGGCCCTGGCACCGCTGGCCGCTGGCGCGGAGGCGGAAACGGCCATCGAGGCCGAGGACCTGAGCTGCCGCTTCGGCGACTTCACCGCGGTGGATCGCGTCAGCTTCCGCATCCGCCGCGGCGAGATCTTCGGCTTCCTCGGCTCCAACGGCTGCGGCAAAACGACGACGATGAAAATGCTCACCGGTCTGCTGCCGGCGAGCAGCGGCCGGGCGCGGCTGTTCGGTCGCGAGCTCGCCGCGGACGACCGCGAGG
>CANNUR010000287.1 GCA_947523045.1 uncultured Prosthecobacter sp. | reverse complement strand
GGCCTCGACACCTCCGTCCTGCTCTCCTGGATCAAAGAAACCTATGATGCGGAGATGATCGCCTTCTGCGCGAACATCGGCCAGGACGACGAATTGAAGGGCCTCAACGCCAAGGCGAAGAAAACCGGTGCCTCAAAGATCTACGTCGACGACCTCCAGGAGGAGTTTGCCCGCGATTTCATCTTCCCGATGATGCAGGCCGGCGCCATCTACGAGGGCCAGTACTTCCTCGGCACCAGCATCGCCCGCCCGCTCATCGCCAAGCGCATGGTCGAGATCGCCAAGGCCGAGGGCGCCACCGCCATCGGCCACGGCGCCACTGGCAAGGGCAACGACCAGGTGCGCTTTGAACTCACCACCGCCGCGCTTGCGCCCGACCTGGAAATCATCGCTCCCTGGCGCGACGAACGCTTCCGCAACCAGTTCCCCGGCCGCGCGGAAATGATCGCCTACTGCGAGGAAAAGAAGATCCCGGTGCAGGCCAGCGCCAAAAAGCCGTTCTCGATGGACCGCAACCTCCTGCACATCAGCTACGAGGCCGGCATCCTGGAGGACCCCTGGTTCAATGCCGGCGACGTGAAGTACCGCGATTACTTCACCACTCTCTCCGTCTTCCCCGAGGACGCCCCCGACAAGCCGGAGTACGTCGTGCTCGACTTCGACAAGGGCAACTGCGTCGCCGTCAACAGCAAGCCGATGAACCCGCTACAGGTCATGAAGGCGCTCAACAAGCTCGGTGGCAAACACGGGGTTGGCCGCGTCGACATGGTGGAAAACCGCTTCGTCGGCATGAAGAGCCGCGGCGTCTATGAAACCCCCGGCGGCGCCATCCTGCACTTCGCCCATCGCCAGATCGAAAGCCTGACCATGGACCGCGAGGTCATGCACCTGCGCGACAGCCTGATCCCGGAATACGCCAAGCTCGTCTACAACGGCTTCTGGTACGCCCCCGAGCGCCTGGCCCTGCAGGCCCTGGTCACCGAGAGCCAGAAAAACGTCTCCGGCACGGTGCGCGTGAAACTCTACAAGGGTGGCATCCACGCCGCCGGCCGCCAGAGCCGCTTCAGCCTGTACAACCCGCACATCGCCACCATGGAGGCCGACCCGACCAAGGCCTACAACCAGGACGATGCCACCGGCTTCATCCGCCTCAACGGCCTGCGCCTGCGCGTCAATTCGCAGGTCAACGGCCCCGCCAACATCGGCGGCTGAGCGATCCCGCCGCCGCCCTCTGGCGAGGGTGGCGGCGGATCTCAGATTTCAGAGATCCGATCTGAGATTTGAAATCTGCGCTCTGAGATCCTTCTCCCCTCACTCGCCGAACGCCTCGGTCACGGGGCGGCCGTCGAAGCCGGAGTCCGGCAGCGGCACGCCCAGCAGCCAGAGCACGGTGGCGGCGGTGTCGTAGGTCATCGGCTGGCGCTGCTGCAGCGTGTGTCCCGGGCGCACGCCCTTGCCCCAGGCAATCCAGGGGATGTGGGTGTTGCTCGGGATCGGCTCGAAGTGGCCCTTGTCCTTGCCGCCGTGGTCGGCGGTGACGATGACCGTGCTGTTGTCGCGCAACCCCGCCTTGTCGATGGCAGCCAGCACCTGGCCGAGGGCCTGATCGCAGACCTTGAAGGCCTCGGCCTGCTCGGGTGAACCCCAGCCGAACTTGTGGCCGGCGCTGTCGACATCGGGGAAGTGCACCATGCACAGCGTCGGCTTCTTCTCGACGATCCAGGCGGCGGCACGCTCGGCGACCTGCAGGGCCGGCACCAGCTTCTTGTCCTCGGAGGCGGGAATCGGTCCATACTCGTAAGCACCACCGCAGTCGAAGACATCCAGCGAGTCCTTGCGACTCCACAGGTGACGGAACTTGATCTTGCCGCAGAACAGCGCCGTGGAAGTCTCCGGTCGTGCGGCCTTGGCCAGCGAAAACACGGTCGGCACCTTGACCATGCCGCGCATGGGGAAGTAGTCGTTCCAATCGATCTGATGACGGGCGATGTCGACCCCGGTCAGCATGGAGGTGTGCGAGGGCAGGGTCTTCGACGGCAGGATCGTGCGCGCCTGCCAGGTGTGGGCGCCCTCGGCGACCAGGCGGTGCAGGTTGGGCATGGCCGCCTTCTGGACGAGTTCGCAGTTGGCGCCGTCGATGCTGATGACAAAGACATGGCCGGTGCGCGGTTCAGCCGCGGTGGCGGTGACGGCAAGGAGGGAAAACAGCAGGGATCGCATGGAAAAGGAGATGATGCCGACCGCAACGAATTTGGCCAGCGGCAAATGGTGTCAGGCACGCCAGGGCAGATCGACCGCGACGCCATTCCACGGGTGATCGGCCAGGTGGGTGTGCGTGGTCACGCGCATGCCGGCCGCGCCCAGGCGCAGCAGGGTCCAGCCGGTGGTCGAGGTGGTTTTGTCGGCCACGTAGGAGGTGGCCGGCGTGTTGAGCAGGTGGATGCCCTGATGCAGGTAAAACTCACGGTGGTGAATGTGGCCGTGCAGGTAGGCCTTCACCTGCGGCCGGGCGGCCAGCAGCGACCAGAGTTCCTCGGAATCCTCCAGGCCGCCCGGGTAATGCAGGGGATCGCCGCCGAGACGCGGGTTGTGGTGGGCAAATACCAGCGCCGGTTTCTCCGGTTCAGCATCGAGAGCGCGCGCCAGCCAGTCGCGCTGGACCGCGCCGAGCTGACCCTGGGTGACCATCGTCTGCTTGAGGGAATCGAGCAGGAAGAGGTTGGCGCCCGCAAGGCGGACCACGGCGGCATGCTTCGATTCCACCACCGGCGCCGACGGACGCTCCTGCTTCAAGACCTCATAAAACACTTCGCGGTCATCGTGATTGCCCATCGTCAGATGCACCGGCACGCCGGCCTCGCGCAGCGGCGCGAGCAGGCGGGCGAAATGCACGTAATCCCCGCGCTGGCCATCCTTGAGGGCGAGATCGCCATTGATGACCACCGCCGCCGGTCGCTCGGGCAGGGCCAGCAGGGCCTCGATCGTGCGCCGCAGGTTCGCCGGCACCGCTGAATCGGCCGGTTGTTTTTCGCCGATGTGGGTGTCGTTCAACACCGCCACCAGCGTGCCTTCGGTGCTGGCGGCACGACCGCGCGACAGCGCCGCGGCGGCGCCGAGCTGGAGAAAAAAGTGACGGCGCGAGACGAGGTGCAGCGGCATGACTGCTATACGCGCGCCCGGCCTCCCGTATTGCTCCTCCATGGACCGCCGCGACTTCCTCAAGACCTCCAGCGCCGCCGCACTCGCGGCCAGTTCCCTGCGCTCCACCAGCGCCGCGGCCCCGCGCCAGTCGGAGCTCATCCGCAGCGAAAACGCCCGGCCCGGTCACGACTTCCAGCTCACCCGCATGATGCCCGACGGCCGCGGCGCTCACCGCAGTTCCCTCATCGAAGGCTACTGCTCACGCCAGTCGCTCAAGGCCGGCGAAACCCTGGAATTTTTTGTCAGCACCAAGCCCGCCGCCCGCTTTACCCTGGAGATCTTCCGCATGGGCTACTACGGCGGGGCCGGCGCGCGGCGCATGACCGAACTGGGGCCATTCGACGGCGTCGAGCAGCCCGTGCCTGAGATCGGTGAAAACCGCCTGCGCGAATGCCGCTGGCAGGCCTGCACCTCGCTGGTCATCCCGGCCGACTGGCCCAGCGGCGTGTACCTCGGTCGCCTGAGCACGGTGCCTGCCGCCGCCAACCAGCCCTACTGGCAGAGTTACGTCATCTTCATCGTCAAGGACGATCGCCCCGCCGACATCCTCTTCCAATGCAGCGACAACACCTGGCAGGCCTACAACCGTTGGCCGGTCAACGAATCGCTGTACACCGACCCGCGCGCCG
>CANNUR010000286.1 GCA_947523045.1 uncultured Prosthecobacter sp. | reverse complement strand
GCTTGGGTGCGGCCTTGTCGCTGGGCGCGCTGGTTGCCGCCGGCAAGGCGGCGCTCGACACCGCCGACAACCTCTCCAAGCTCTCACAGAAAACCGGCATTTCCGTCGAGTCACTGTCGCTCCTGAAACCCATCGCCGAGCAGTCCGGCATCTCGCTGGAAGGGCTGGCCAAGGGGATGCAGAAGCTGGCGACCGCGATGGTCGAGGCGGCGGGCGGGTCGAAAGAGCAGGTCGAGGCCTTCAGCCGGCTGGGCGTCTCGGTCAAGGATGCCGCCGGCCAGCTGCGCCCGACCGAGGAGGTGCTGCTCGACCTCGCCGATGCCTTTGCCGCGATGCCAGATGGGGCCGAGAAATCGGCGCTGGCCGTCAAGCTCTTCGGCAAGAGCGGCGTCGAGTTGATCCCCTTCCTCAACCAGGGGCGGGCCGGCATCGAGCAGTTGAAACAGAAGTTCAAGGAACTGGGCCTCGAGATCAGTGGTGATACCGCGAAGGCCGCCGAGAAATTCAACGACACACTCGATACGGTGAAGCAGGCCCTGTCCGGCATCGCCATGAAGGTGGCGGAAGCTGCGCTGCCGGCCTTGCAGAAACTGGCAGACGCTCTGGTGGCACTGGCCTCCCACGGCGAGGAGATCATGGCCGTGCTGCGGGTACTCGGCGAGATCATCGTCGCTGTGCTGGCCGTCAAGGGCGTCGCGGCGGTGGCTGCGTTGGGTAGTGCCTTGGCGGTACTGAAGGCAGCCTTCATGCGTTTCCTGCCGGTGCTCGCCGCCGTCGCCGTCTGGGAGATGGGACGCGGCATCGTCAATATGGTGCAGGACATCCGCGAGACCAACCGCGCCATCGACGAGATGAACCGGCAGCGCCAGCAGCTGGAACAGCTGACCGCCGCGATGGAGGAACTGGCCAATACCGGCACGCTCTCCGTCAAAACCCAGATGATGCTGGCGGCACAGGCTGCCGAGCGATTGAAGGCGGCATTGCCTGGCACGGCAGATGCGCTGCGCGCCATCCAGGGCGCGGCCACCCAAGCCGGCGAGGCGATCCGGCAGGCGCTCGACGCCGAAACCAAGAAAGCCGCCGAAACCGTCAAGCAACTCTCGGCCAGCTACAAGCAGGTCGCCGCCGACATCAAGGCGATCTGGGATGCGCGCGTCGCCGAGATCGAGTCGAACTACAAGCGGCAGGAAGCGGCGGCGCAGAATGCCGCTCGCTCCGAGGCCGCCGCGATCCGCGAGTCGGCCCAAGCATTGCTCTCTGCCGAGCGCGAAAAACTCGCTGCCGTCGAGGCCGGCGCACGGCAGATGGAGTCGGCTTGGAAAGCCACCTACGGTCAGGCCGTGGCGCTCGCCCGCGCTGCCGGTCAGGACGTGCAGGCCATCGAGCGGCAGGCAGTCGAGGCGCGCATTGCCATCTACTCCCAACTGGAGTCAGCCTACCGCGCCACCGTCGACCGGCTGATTGCGGAGGAGCAGCGGCACCTGCAAGCCGCGAAGGCGGCTGACGAAGCGCGGCTCAACCTGCGCCTGTCGGTCGAGGATCGCATCCGCGAACTGACCCGCAAGGGGATGGACGAGTACGCTGCCTATCAGGATCGGCTGCGCCAGATCGATGAGAAGCAAGCGCAGGCCCGCGCGGCACTCGCCGCCGGCAACTACGAGCAGGCCCGCAAACTTGCCGAGGAAGCCATTGCCCTGGCCGAACGCACGGCCTCGGCGGTGACCCGCCAGGTCGCGCAGAACGGCAAGACGGTGACGCAGACTGTGGTGTCGGAGGGGCAGGCAGCGGCGACCGCCATCGGCGAGATCAAGGAGGCCGCCGGCATTGCCGATGCGGCCCTGAAGGGCTTGGGCGACGCGCACAAGCAGGCTGCCAGCGCCGCTGGCCAGGGTGCCGACGAAGCCAAGCGGGCACTCGCATCGGTTTCTGACGAACTGGACAAGCTGCGGAGCCAATTGCTCGCGCAGGACAAACTCAAGCTCGAGGTCGACATCGAGGCCGCGAAGGCCGGCATCGAGAAACTCAAGGCGCTGACCGAGGCGCAGCAGCTCGTCGCCAAGATTCAGGCCGACACCAAGGAGGCGCAAGCCTCCCTGGAGAAACTCAAGTCCGACGCGGATAACCTGCAACTACTCGCCAAGGTCGAGGCCGACACGAGTCAGGTCATTGCCGACATCGACCGGCTCAAGGGCACGCTGGCCGGTGCCAACGTCGAAATCCCGGCGCTGGTGTCTTTCGACCAACCCCGCCAGCAGCTGGCGTCGTTCGCCCAGGATGCCAAGACGGTCTTGTCGGCCCCGACCTCGGCCACCCACACCGTGCAGCCCGACCTGAATCAGTACCGGGCGGCCGTATCGGAACTGCTGCGCCCGACCTCCAGCACCCACACAATCTACGTCACCAAGGTCTACACCAATGCCCAGGGTGGCCTGATCCAGAAGCTGGCCGAAGGTGGGCAGGCCGTGGCCGAGGGGTTTCGGCGGATGTCGGGACGCATCTTCGGCCCGGGTACCGAGACCTCGGATTCAGTGCCGGCGCTGCTCTCCCACGGCGAGTTCGTCATCCGGGCGGCCAGCGTGCGCAAGTTCGGCGAGGCCTTCTTCGCTTCGCTCAACGCGGGGTTCCTGCCTGCCATGCCGCGCTTTGCCGCTGGCGGGGCGGTAGGCAATGCCGTGAGCCAGATGGCGATCATGGCGGGTGACAACGATGCCCCGGCTCGGGATGTGGTCGACCTGCGATTCCACGTCGGTGGCAAGCCGCACACGGTGCAGTCGTCGCGCGAGACAGCGATGCAACTGGCGCAGGCACTGCGTGAACTGTCGCGGGGGGCGTGATGAAGGAACCATCGCCAACTCCTCTGCCGGATGTGACGCCTCCACCCGGAGGCCCTGTTAAGGCCAACCTCAAGCAGGCGGTGCCCATTGAGTTCTTCACCTGTACCTGGCAGAGCGCGCAGGACGAAGTGCGCCAGCAGCGCGACTGCGACTGGTGGATCTACGACTGGCCGGGTGTTGATTTCTACTGGCTGTTCGGCAACAACTACTGGTGGATTCAGCCGCAGCCGGATCACAGTCCTCTGGCACGCCGTTACTACGATCAGGTCGTCAGCGATCTCAACAACGCCACGAGTCAGGCGTACAGCCAGTGCGAGAGCCGCCATTACGCCTCGCAGTCGGAGCCGGAACCCGGTTTGCGTCTCACTGTTTCCAGCCGCCTCGACCGGGGTGGAGTGACACGCGGTAGCACCACCGAGTCCAAAGGCATCGAGGCCCGGCTGTCCGTGCCGTTCGCGGGCGGGACGACCCCGCCGCCGCCCACGCCCTGTCCGATGCTGCGGCGCGAGCTCTTCGCCAAGCCGGTCGACTTCAACTACGTGCTGCACGGGCCGGGGGGCGGCAACTTCCGCTGGGAGTGGCGCGATCAGCAGACCGTGACGCCCGACCCGTACTTCGAGCTCTACGGTCGCACGCTGAAATTCTCCGGCAGCAGCGGCTCGCAGTTCCTCGGCAGCCTGCACCTCGTCATCGACCGGGTCGCCGACCTGTGGGTGCGCTTCGAGTCACGACCGATCCCGGCCGCTGTCGCGGATCGGGTCGATCCCGCCCAGCCGCTCTCCTATCAGGTCAGCACTGGGGGCGGCTATTTCGGCATTGCCGCCGTGATCGAAGTGCTGCACGTCGAGTCTGGCCAGATCTGGTACCAGAGCGTGCACGGCTCGAACTACTCGCCCGGCCAGATGACCACCTGGAGTTGGTGGCCGAGTGGCTGGGAACAGATGTCGATGGACGCCAATGGCATCATCCGGCATTACAACGTGGACTGGTTCTACTGGTTCAACAC